>NZ_JBXDLD010000035.1:0-33529 GCF_056820425.1 Priestia sp. KCTC 13724
AACTTAGTACTCAGCGAAATGTTATCTAGTTTTGAGAGAATAATCTCAAATCATGTCTGGTGGCGATAGCAGAGAGGTCACACCCGTTCCCATACCGAACACGGAAGTTAAGTTCTCTAGCGCCGATGGTAGTTGGGACTTTGTCCCTGTGAGAGTAGGACGTTGCCAGGCATTTATATTGGCCCGTTGGTCAAGTGGTTAAGACACCGCCCTTTCACGGCGGTAACACGGGTTCGAATCCCGTACGGGTCACCATAATTCTTATACATAGTTGGAGGATTAGCTCAGCTGGGAGAGCACCTGCCTTACAAGCAGGGGGTCGGCGGTTCGATCCCGTCATCCTCCACCATTTATTTAAGCTGGAGGGGTAGCGAAGTGGCTAAACGCGGCGGACTGTAAATCCGCTCCTTCGGGTTCGGCAGTTCGAATCTGCCCCCCTCCACCATCTTATTGGGCTATAGCCAAGCGGTAAGGCAACGGACTTTGACTCCGTCATGCGTTGGTTCGAATCCAGCTAGCCCAGCCAGTAAGAGCCATTAGCTCAGTTGGTAGAGCATCTGACTTTTAATCAGAGGGTCGAAGGTTCGAGTCCTTCATGGCTCATATTAAGCGCCCGTAGCTCAATTGGATAGAGCGTTTGACTACGGATCAAAAGGTTAGGGGTTCGACTCCTCTCGGGCGCGCCATAAAACGGGAAGTAGCTCAGCTTGGTAGAGCACTTGGTTTGGGACCAAGGGGTCGCAGGTTCGAATCCTGTCTTCCCGACCAGGAAATATCTTTAATTTATATATGCGGGTGTAGTTTAATGGTAAAACCTCAGCCTTCCAAGCTGATGTCGTGAGTTCGATTCTCATCACCCGCTCCATAACGGGCCTATAGCTCAGCTGGTTAGAGCGCACGCCTGATAAGCGTGAGGTCGGTGGTTCGAGTCCACTTAGGCCCACTAAAAAAGAGCATCTAGTTAAGATGCTCTTTTTCATGTAGATGTTTTTAAAAGAGATTGATACTGAAGAGACAAGTCATAAAATGCAGTACGATCTCGTTCATCTAATGCATAGTTAATTTGAGTTTCTAAAATGCTTTTTTTGTGTTTAAATAAGGCATCGTCAATAATCATGTCAATATACATATCAAGCACGTTATCAGCTTCGCGAATTTTTCTTTTGCGAGCGAGGGATTTCATCATCTCGGCGTACGATTTTTCATTGTTCATACATCATCACCTCTGCAGCCTTTTTCTTAGTATATAGAGTAAGGAACAAAAAAACAACTAATTTTCTAAATTTTTAGACGTATTTTGTTGTATATTGGTCAGACAAATATAAATGTTTGAGTAGCTTTTGTTTCGGTAATGAAAGTAGTACAATGTTGATTAAGTTAGTAGTCATCAGTTAGGAGATTAAGTAATGGACTTTGATACAATTAAGGAATACTTAACGCTTGAAGGTGTGCTTGAACTTTTAAAAGAATATCAATCATTTGGCATTATACCGGGATTATTACTTCCTATTCTTGAAGCATTTATTCCAATTTTACCTCTTTTTGCTTTCGTTATGGCAAATGCTGCAGCATTTGGCTTATGGCTAGGGTTTCTAATTTCGTGGGTCGGGTCATGTGTAGGGGCGATTATTGTTTTTCTTATCTTTCGTCGATATGGACAAGCTCGCTTCTTGAATTTTATCAGTAGACATGCTCAAATTCGAAAGATTATGACTTGGGTTGAACGTCATGGGTTTGGTCCACTGTTTTTAATGCTATGCTTCCCATTTACTCCGTCAGCTGCTATTAATGTTGTTGCTGGCTTATCTAGGGTCAGTATGTCACAATTCGTATTAGCAGTTTTAGCAGGAAAAATGGTGATGATCTTTATGATGAGCTTTATAGGAGCTGACTTTATCTCCTTTATAAAACAGCCTACAAAAGCTATTGTTGTTTTAATTGTTGTTTTTGTATTATGGATTGTGGGAAAACAAATAGAGAGACGTCTAAATGTTCGTACAAATCAGTAGTAAAAATGAAGAGAGATTTTCTTTTCTGAATTCATGATTTCGATTTTGTAGAATATATGTTAAAATAAGGATAAAATTAGCAGGTTTTGCTAAGCTCTCTAGAAGCCTTACATGTTCTTTACCTCACTTTAATCTGTTGATTTCCCTGTTTTCTGAAAAGTTATGAATGTTTTGGACAATTCTCTACTACATATGTTAGTAAAAGGGTTGTTTAATTCATCGCTTTTGCACATGCTTTACGAATACGACGTGCTTGTCGTCAAGTAAAAGGGGGCTATGCATAGTATGAAGGCAAGCCTGTTCTTATGAATGTTCATACTATGTGGTAGGAGATGAGATTAAAAGATAAGGTGGCAATTATTACAGGCGCTGCAAATGGATTAGGCTTTGAAGCTGCACGAATTTTTGCAAAAGAAGGGGCAAAAGTAGCACTCGTTGATTATGATCAAGCTTTAGGTGAAGAGAAAGCAAAGGTTTTACGAAATGAAGGTGGAGACGTCACGTTCTTTCAAGTTAATGTGGCAGATCGTGATAATGTAGATGGAATGGTAGAAGAAGTAGTAGAAGCCTACGGCAAGATAGACATTTTAGTTAACAATGCCGGAATTACCAGAGATGCAATGTTAACTAAGCTAACAATGGAAGACTTTCAAGCAGTTATTAACGTTAACTTGACCGGTGTTTTTAACTGTACACAAGCTGTTGTCCCTCATATGGTGGCTCAAGGTAGAGGGAAAATTATTAGTACCTCATCTGTTTCAGGCGTATATGGGAACGTTGGACAAACCAATTACGCAGCGGCAAAAGCTGCGGTCGTAGGAATGACTAAGACTTGGGCGAAAGAACTTGGGCGTAAAGGAATCAACGTAAATGCCGTTGCGCCAGGGTTTATCGAAACGAACATGGTAGCTGCTGTTCCAGAGAAAGTCATTAATCAAATGAAGTCGACGATTCCGCTTCAAAGATTAGGACAGCCTTCTGATATTGGCTATGCATACTTATATTTAGCATCAGATGAATCTAATTATGTAAACGGAACCGTATTACATGTCGATGGTGGAATTATGATGTAATAGGAAAAATAAACCGTTTTGGCAATGAGCCAAAACGGTTTATTTTATTGGATTTCTTTACGTAAGTCCAGTAAAATAAATGGTAACAAAAAGGATAAAAATCGATAAAAGTATAGAAAAAGAACTTGTTGAACGTCACGTTTTTTTGTGGCGTTCAAATTCGTTAGGGGTGAACAAGATGCTACAGTTTATGCTGGGTAGGTCTGGAAGTGGTAAAACAACAGCGTGTTTAAATGCTATTCGCCAAGAATTGGTGCGAGAGCCACTGGGCAACCCAATTATTTATATTGTTCCAGAGCAAATGACCTTCCAATCAGAGTATGAGCTTATCCAAACGCCGGGATTGGGCGGGATGATGAGAGCTCAAGTTTATAGTTTTACGCGTTTGGCGTGGCGAGTTCTCCAGGAAGCAGGCGGCATTAGCCGTTATCATATTGATCAAACGGGCATGCATATGATGCTCAGAAAAATTATAGAGCAACAAAAAGAAGAGCTCACTTTATTTGCAGCAGCATCTGAAAAAGAAGGGTTTATTACAAAGCTAGAACAAATGTTGAAAGAATTTAAGCAGTATGGATTAGAGCCTGAATCGTTAGGGGCTCTGCAACAAGAGTTTAAAGACAATAACGAGCACGTGCTAGCGGACAAGCTGCATGATTTAGGAATTATATATCAAGAACTAGAAAAGCAGCTGCTAATGAAATATGTAGATAGCGAAGATTATTTAAAACTATTAGCTGAAAAAATTCCGCTTTCCTCATATTTAAAGAAAGCAGTTATTTATGTCGATGGATTTCATCATTTCACAAAGCAAGAACTAGATGTCTTAGTTGAACTTATGAAAGCTTGTTCAGATGTAACTGTCGCATTGACCGGAGATCATACACAAGCAAGTTATATACCAACTGATTTGCAGCTCTTTAGATTAACTGGAGAAACATATAGAGAATTAACAACAGCAGCACTAGAACATGGAATTGAAATAAAAGACCCTATTTTATTAAAGGATAATATTCGCCATGCAAACAGCCCAGAGCTGTCTCATTTGGAGAAGTATTATGATGAGCGTCCAGCTGCTGAATTTTCTCAAAAGCCAACTCACATTTCTTTATATCCTGCTGTGAGTCGTCGTGCAGAGGTAGAAGGAATTGCAAGAGAAATTCAGCTACTAGTTAAAGACTCCAATTATCGGTATAGAGATATTGCTCTAGTTGTTCGAAATAAAAATGACTACGGCGAATTAATTGAAACCGTATTTCGTGATTATGAAATTCCATACTTTATTGATCAAAAAAGAGCAATGTTCCATCACCCAATCATTGAGTTTATTCGTTCCAGCTTAGAGGTAGTGAGTGGTTCGTGGCGCTATGAAAGTATTTTTCGTGCTATTAAGACGGATATGTTTTTTTCGATAGAGGCTGAGGTTGAAGCATTGAGAGAAGGTATGGATCAATTTGAAAACTACGTATTAGCATACGGGATTCAAGGTACTAAGTGGACGAATGGTGAAAGGTGGAAATACCGAAAATATCGTTCATTAGAGGATATGAATCTACCAAAAACGGATGAGGAAGTACAGTTTGAAGAAAAAATTAATGAGCTAAAAGAACTTGTTGTAAACCCACTTATGAAACTACAGCAGGCCTTAAAGAAAGGAAAGACGGGAGAGGAAAAAGCAAAAGCTCTTTATCTCTTTTTGACAGAGCTAAGCATCCCACAAAAAATTGAGAAGCTTCGTGACCATTGTGAAGAAAATGGAAAGGTACAGGAAGCACGGGAACATGAACAAGTATGGAAAGCTGTCTTAAACCTGTTTGATCAATTTGTAGAAATGATGGGAGAAGAAAAAGTGTCCATCAAGCTATTTGCTGAGCTTTTTGAGACAGGATTAGATAGCATGCAGTTTGCTATTGTCCCACCATCGCTTGACCAAGTCCTTGTTGCAAGCTTTGAACGCTCTCGTTTTTCTAATATTAAAGCTACCTTTATCGTAGGTGTGAACGATGGTGTAATACCAGCTAAGCCGCAGGGAGACAGTATTTTATCTGATCAAGACCGCGACGAATTATTCAAATCAGGTGTGACGCTAGCTCCAACTGGTAAGCAGCAGCTGTTTGATGATCAGTTCTTGATTTATTTAGCGCTTGTAAGTTCTGAAGAAAAGTTATATATCAGCTACCCACTAGCGAATGATGAAGGGAAGTCTTTGCTTCCGTCTTTAGTTATTAACCGACTGAAAGATCTCTTTCCACTACTTGAAGAAACGTTGTTAATGAATGATCCTACAAGTTTAGAAGAGGAAAAGCAGCTTGACTATATTGCGAATCCGTTGTCTACGCTGGCTTATTTAGCAAGTAACTTACAGGCTTGGAAACGACATTATCCAATGAGCGATGCATGGTGGGACGTTTATAACTTTTATATGACTTCAGACTGGAAAACGTATAGTCAAAGAGTTTTGAGCAGCTTATTTTATCAAAATGATGCAAAGCGATTAAGTAAAAAGACGAGTGAGCGCTTGTATGGAAAACATATTCAAGCAAGCGTATCACGCATGGAGAAGTTTGAAGCCTGTCCTTATTCGCATTTTGCTTCTCATGGCTTAAAGCTGAAGGATCGAAAAGTATTTCAGCTAGCGGCACCTGATATTGGTGAGCTTTTTCACGCAGCGTTAAAGCATATTTCGGATAAGTTACGAACTGGTGAGAAAGATTGGAAGCAGTTAACGAAAAAAGATTGTCAATCCCTTTCAGCCACTGCAGTTCAAGAATTAGCGCCGCGCTTACAAAACGAAATATTGCTGAGCTCGAATCGTCATCAATATCTCGCATATAAGTTACAGCAAGTAATTGAAAGAGCGTCGATTGTATTAAGCCAACATGCAAGAGCGAGCGGTTTTGTACCAGTTGGACTAGAGTTAGGATTTGGTCCTAATGCAGAGCTACCTTCCATGACCTTTACGCTTCCAAATGGGCATACGATGGAGCTAGTCGGACGAATTGATCGAGTGGATAAAGCAGAAAGCTCTAAAGGGATACTACTTCGGATTGTCGATTATAAATCGAGTGACAAAGCGTTAAATTTACTGGAGGTCTATTATGGACTTTCACTTCAAATTCTCGCATATTTGGATGTAGTGGTAACTCACGCTGAGCAGCTTTTGAAAACTAACCAAGGTGCTTTACCTGCAGGTGTTTTATATTTCCACGTTCATAATCCGATGGTTAATAGTACAAATAGTCTGAGTGAAAATCAGATTGAAGAAGAAATCTTTAAGAAATTTAAGATGAAAGGCTTACTGCTAGGTGATGAAGAAGCGGTTCGCCTAATGGACGAAACGCTTGAGTCCGGTCATTCACAAATTATCTCAGCTGGTATTAAAAAAACAGGTGGTTTCTATGCGAATTCTTCTATTGCATCTGAAACGGACTTTACACATCTTAGACAATATGTACGTAAAAAGTTTGTGGAGGCAGGGACAGAAATTACTGAAGGTAAAATTGACATTGCTCCCTATAAACTTAAAGATAAAACACCGTGTGCTTTTTGTGACTATCGTTCGATTTGTCAATTTGATGAAGCATTAAGCGAAAATGAATATCGTCAGTTAAGAAATGAAAATCAAAATAGCATTCTAGAAAAAATACGAGAGGAGGATAAGCATGAGTCAGGAACGAATGAGTAAGCCAGCGGATTCGCAGTGGACAGATGACCAGTGGAAAGCCATTGTATCATCTGGGCAAGATATTTTAGTAGCAGCCGCCGCAGGTTCAGGGAAAACAGCTGTGTTAGTTGAGCGTATTATTCGAAAAATTATCGATCCTGAAAATCCAGTGGACGTCGACCGTTTGTTAGTCGTAACGTTCACAAACGCTTCAGCAGCAGAGATGCGTCATCGTATAGGAGAAGCTTTAGAAAAAGAGTTAAAGGTAAATCCATCTTCCTTACATTTAAGAAGACAGCTACACTTACTAAACCGATCGTCTATTTCAACTCTTCATTCATTTTGTCTGGAAGTTATTCGCACCTATTACTATATGATTAACTTAGATCCAGGTTTTCGAATCGCAGACGATACTGAAGCGGAACTCTTAAGAGAAGAAGTATTAGACGAGCTTTTTGAAGAGCAGTATAGCCTTGAAGGTAATCAATCATTCTTTGAATTGGTGGACCGCTATACGAGTGACCGTCATGACTTGGACGTGCAGCATATGGTTGGCAGATTATACGATTTTGCTCGTTCTAATCCAAATCCAAATAGGTGGTTAGATATGCTCCTTCGCCAATATAGCATTGATGAAGAAGCTACAATTGACTCTCTTCCATTTATGAGTTTTTTAATGGACGAAGTGAAAAAGCAGCTGAGCGGTGTTCAAGCTATGCTAAACCAAGCCTCTAGGCTCACAACCATGCCTGGAGGTCCAGCCCCAAGAAAAGTAAATATTGAAGATGACTTAGCTCAGGTTAACCGTATGCTTGCAGCTGGCACTTTTGCTGAGCTACATGAACATATGCAAGTTCTTAGCTTTACGCGTTTAAAGCCGTGTAAAGGTGACGAGTATGATGTTGCCTTACTTGATGAGTTTGGAGAGCTTCGTAAAAAAGCAAAAGCAGCTCTTGAAAAATTGCAAGGTGATTTATTTTCTCGTCCGCTCAGTGGATACATGAGTGACTTTCAGAAAATGTATCCTGTAGTAGAAGTTCTCGTATCGCTTGTAAGGAAGTTTGGTAATCGCTATGAAGCAGAAAAGAGAGCGAAAGGGCTCGTGGACTTTTCAGACTTAGAACATTATTGCTTGCAAATTTTAAGCCATTCTGTAGATGGAAGGGTTGAACCTTCTGAAGTCGCTTATAAATATAAAACGCAGTTTGTTGAGGTTTTAGTAGATGAATACCAAGATACGAATATGGTACAAGAGACCATCATTCAGCTTGTGACGCATAATGATGGTAAAAATGGTAACCTTTTTATGGTTGGTGACGTCAAGCAATCTATTTATCGCTTTCGTTTAGCAGAACCGTTTCTGTTCCTTGGAAAATATAAAACTTTTACACATGACGGTCGAAAAAATGGTATGAAAATTGACTTGAATAAAAACTTCCGCAGTCGCTCTGAGATTATCGATGCGACCAACTTTATCTTTCAGCAGTTAATGGATGAAGAAGTTGGCGAAATCGCCTATGACAATGATGCATCTTTGAAGCTAGGAGCATCGTATCCTAGCAGTAGTGAGATGGAGTCTGAACTTTTGCTCATTTCCAAAGAAGGTGGAGCAGAGGAAGAAGAGTCGGATTTAGTAGAGTTTTCAGAAGCAGAGCTAGAAACAGCTCAGCTAGAAGCTCGCGCAATGGCTCGGAAGATAAAACAGCTTGTTCAAGATCGTTTTCAAGTATACGATCGTAAGCTAGATGTGATGCGAAACGTAACGTATCGAGATTTTGTTATTTTACTGCGTTCTATGCCTTGGGCACCACAAATTATGGAAGAGTTTAAGCAAGAAGGAATTCCTGTTTATGCAGATCTTTCATCAGGGTATTTTGATGCAACGGAAGTAATGATGATGATGTCTTTATTAAAAGTCATTGATAATCCATATCAAGATATTCCGCTTGCTTCTGTATTGCGTTCTCCAATTGTAGGCTTGTCAGATGAAGAGCTTGCTTTAATTCGTGCTGAGGATAAGAAGGGAACGTACTATGAAGCGATGAAAAATTATGTGCGCATATCTCCTGAAGGAAATCTTCAAGAAAAGCTTCATCATTTTGCCATAAAGCTTAGTGAGTGGAGAACAAAAGCACGTCAAACTTCTTTATCTACACTTATCTGGCAAATTTATCGTGATACAGGATTTTATGAGTTTGTAGGAGGTCTGCCTGGAGGTAAGCAGCGTCAAGCAAACTTAAGAGCTTTATATGACCGTGCACGTCAATATGAAGCGACGTCGTTTCGAGGCTTATTCCGCTTTCTACGGTTTATTGATCGTATGAAAGAGCGTGGAAATGATTTAGGAACGGCAAGGTCTTTAGGTGAGCAAGAAGATGTTGTTCGTTTAATGACAATCCATAGCAGTAAAGGTTTAGAGTTTCCTATTGTTTTCGTAGCTGGATTGAATCGTAAATTTAATCTAATGGATTTAAATAAATCTTATATTCTAGATAAAGAACTTGGCTTCGGTTCTAAATATATTGATCCAAAGCTTCGTATTACGTACCCAACGTTGCTTCAGCAAGTAATGAAACAAAAAATGAAAAAAGAAAGCATTGCCGAAGAGATGCGTGTTTTATATGTAGCGCTGACACGTGCTAAAGAAAAATTAATTTTAGTAGGAACTGTAAAAGATGCTGAGGCTCAAATGAAAAAATGGAGTCACGTGTTGACCCATGATCAATGGGAACTGCCGGCTTATATGCGTGTAGATGCAAAGTCTTATCTTGATTGGATTGGTCTTGCTCTGGCCAGACATCGTCACTTCGAAAAATGGATACCAGAAGAACAAAGAGCGGTGTTGCAAGAGGTGTATGAGCACAGCTCCAAGTGGGAAATTCAAACGATCCAAGCGGCGGAGCTATCTGAACAGCTTGTTGAAGAACAATTGGAGCATGAAGAACTGTTAGCTGCGGTACAAAAAGGTGATCAAGTTCATATTGAAAGTATCCATAAAGAACGCATTGAAGAGCGATTACGTTGGGAGTATGGTCATTTAGAAGCAACAACACATCGCTCTAAGCAATCTGTTTCTGATTTAAAGAGACAGTACCAAGCGAGCGGTGAAGAACAAGAAAGTCAGCTTATAACAGGCTTTAAGTCAACTATTGAAGATCGCCCGGCCTTTATGCAGTCGCATTCATTAACCGCAGCAGAACGTGGAACAGCTGTGCATACAGTGATGCAGCATTTACCATTTAAGGGATCGTTAACAATTGAAGCCGTACAAGAGCTTATTGATTCCCTCGTTACCAATGAAATTTTAACAACTGAGCAAGCAGAAAGTATTAACCCTTCTGACATTGCTCAATTTACGGAAAGTTTCATTGGACAACAGCTCAAAGAAGCAGAAAAGGTTTATCGTGAAATGCCGTTTAGCTTAAATGTTTCAACGGAAGAAGTATACGGGTGGAACGATAATGAAGCAATTTTAGTCCAAGGGATTATAGATTGCTTATATGAATGGAATGGTCAGCTAATCCTCGTTGATTACAAAACCGATGATATAAAAAATCGCTTTAGCAATGACTTTAACAGCGCTGAAGAAATCTTGAAAAACCGCTATGAAGTGCAGCTGAAGCTGTATCGAAAAGCGGTAGAAACCATCGTGAAAAAGCCGATAGCACATAGCTATTTATATTTTTTAGATGGTGGACATGTAATAGAAATAGAAGAGTAAAAAGAAGGCGAGCTTTTCGTCTTCTTTTTGTCAAGAAAAGGTGGGGAGCACATGAGGTTATTACATACGGCCGACTGGCACTTAGGGAGAACCTTAGAAGGTAGGAGCAGAATTGAAGAACAAGCTCAGTTCTTAGATGAGTTAGCTCAAATTGTAAAGGAAGAAAAAGTTGACGCAATTTTAATGGCCGGTGATGTATTTGATACCGTTAATCCGCCCGCAGCAGCAGAGCAATTATTTTATGATAGTATGTCGAAGCTGAGTGAAAAAGGCAAGCGTCCAATTATTGTAATTGCGGGTAACCATGATAATCCCGATCGCTTATCTGCAGCCTCTCCGCTTGCATTTGAACAAAATATTACGCTCATAGGTTTACCGACAACTGATGTACAAGAGATTTACCTTCCAACTGTTGAAGAAACGTTAAAAGTAGGTGCACTTCCTTATCCATCAGAATCAAGATTAAAGGAAATGTTGGCTGAGGAAGACGATGAATTGTTGCTTCGAAATTCATATGATGAGCGAGTAGGCGAAATCTTTTTAAAGATGAGCTCACATTTTACAAACGACAGTGTAAACATTGCCATGAGTCATATCTATGTTGCGGGAGGAAGCTCAACAGATTCTGAACGGCCAATTGAAGTAGGTGGAGCGTATACGGTGGCAGCGTCAAGCCTTCCAGCGGCAGCTCAGTACGTAGCGCTTGGGCATCTTCACCGACCTCAGGACATCAAGCGAGCTTCTACAAAAGCTCGTTATTCGGGTTCACCTCTTGCCTATAGCTTTTCTGAATCAGGCTATACCAAATCCGTAACGATACTCGATGCTAAGCCGGGAGAAGAAGTGAAGGTAACGGAAATTCCTTTATCAAGCGGAAGACCACTTACAAGATGGAAAGCGAAAAACGGTATCGCAGAAGTGTACCAGTGGCTGGATGAAGGAAAAGATAGCACTGCTTGGATTGATTTAGAGATTCACTTAGAAGATGCATTGTCTCTTGAAGAAATTCACCGATTACGTAAGCTGCACAAAGGGTTCATTCATATCCGACCGGTTTTTAAAGAGGAAGAAACTGTTCAAGTTCAACAAGAACAGCGAAACGTTCCAATCGAAGAGTCGTTTGCTAAATTCTATCGGAAGCAAACGGGGGGAGCGACACCAAGCGACGAGTTGGTTCAACTCTTTTTATCATTGATTCATACACGAGAAGCAGAAGAGGAGGAGTAGAAGATGAAGCCAATTACGTTAACAATAGCAGGCTTGCACAGCTTTAGAGAAAAACAAGTTATCGATTTTACAAGCTTATGTTCTGGCGGTGTGTTCGGTATTTTTGGTCCAACAGGCAGTGGTAAATCTTCTATTTTAGATGCGATGACTCTTGCGCTTTACGGCAAAGTAGAAAGGGCAGCTAACAACACGCATGGCATTTTAAATCACGCCGAAAACGAAGTAAAAGTTGCTTTTACGTTTGAATTAGAAAATGCAAATCATAAAAAGCGCTATACCGTCGAGCGTAGCTTCAAGCGTTCAGATGAAATGCGAGTAAGGTCAGCAACCAGCCGTTTTATTGAAGTAGGAGATGAAACAATCGTACTGGCTGATAAAACAAATGACGTAAACCAGCAGGTTCAGTCGCTATTAGGTTTAACAATCGACGACTTTACGCGCGCTGTTGTATTGCCACAAGGGAAATTTGCTGAGTTTTTATCATTGAAAGGCACGGAGCGCCGTCAAATGCTGCAGCGTTTATTTAATTTAGAGCAGTACGGTGATCAACTTAACAAAAAAATTCGTTCAAATGTTCAGCTATTAAAAGGTGAAATTGATACGATTTCTGCAGAGCAGACGGGATTAGGGGAAGCATCAGAGGAAAGTGTTAAGCAAGCAGAGCAGGTCCTTCAAGAGCGTATCATTTTGCTGGAAAAGCGTGAGTGCGAACTGAAAGACATTGAAAAGTTGTACGATGAACAAACTGCGATTTGGAATGATATGCAAATCAAACATGAATTAGAAGAAACGTTAAAAGAATTAAATGAGCAAGAGCTGCTTATAAATGAGAAGCGAAAACAAGTAGCTATAGCTGAAGAAGCAAAAAAATTGTTGCCATATCTAAACGCGTACGAGCAGCTTACGGTGAAAAAGCAAAAGACTCGTCAAAACGTATCAGCTATTCAAGAGAAGCTGCGTACCCAGTATGATAAGTATGAAAAAAGCCAGGTGGCGTATGACCAAGCACGGTTAACGAAACAGCAAGAACAGCCAAAGCTCTTTATTCGGAAAGAACAGTTAGAGCAAGCGAAAAAAATTCAAGAACTGATACAGGAGCTAGAAAAGAACTACGTTGAAAAGCAAGCAGCATATAACCAGGCCTCAGCTGATGTAAAAGAGAGTTTGGAAGTGCTACAAAAGCTTGAAGCACAGTTAGAAAAAGGGAAATTGCTTCAAAGTAGCTTGAAAAAAGAATTAGAAACGGTAAAAGTTTCTGACACAGAGCGTGAACAAGTTTATGAAGCTGCAATAAAAGCAGAAAAAGCAGTGGAATTAAAGAGAGTTATAAAAGAACAAGAAGAAAAAGTACAGAAAAAGCAGTTAGAGCTGAAAGCAACTGAAGCAAACATTGAAAAACAAAAAGAGTTAAAACAAAGTCAAGCTTCTCAAGCACAAAAGCTATTTGTATCCACTCAGCGCACGTATCATATCGTTTGTGAGCGTGAACGTGAATTTGAACAGCTTTTTAGCTCGGTAAATCGTCAATTACAGTCACTGCGTGAGCAACAAATGAAGGAAAAGGTTAACCACTTAGCTCACCAGCTAGCCGATGGTCTCAGTGAAGGAAAACCATGTCCAGTGTGCGGTTCAAATGACCACCCTTCACCTGCAGTATCTAATGAGGTACACACCAACTTACAATTGGATGAACAGATTACCAGTTATGAATCAGAGAAGCATATACTGGATGAGCAAAAGCAAGAGTACGGAGCGTTAAAACTTCGCTTAGAGCAGCTTCATTCAATGTTACTCGATGCTTACCCCGAGGTCGCTGATACGAAGTATGACTTGCCGGCTATCCAGCGGTTAGAAGAGAATGGCGGTGAATACAGCACTAGGTTAAAAATTGAGCTGAAAGCCTTACAGCAAGATTACATTGAAGTTCGCGAGAAGCAATCAGACTTGTTACAGCGCTATAAACAAAGTGAAAAGCAGCAGCAAGATTTACTGTTTAGCAAGCAGCAACTCATAAAAGAGGTGGAAAATTTTACTGAAGAGTTAAGTAAGCACAACGCCCATCAGGACACGCTTATTAAAGAATGGCATCAGCTATATCCACATCTAGAGATGAATAACATTCATGAAGTTCAAGAAAAAATGAAATTGCGAATTGCAGAGGAGCGAACACTTGTTGAACGCATCAATAAAAGCTATCAGTTTTTTGATGAACACCAACTTAAAATTGCGCATACGAGAGAAGGGTATGATCAAGCGACGCGTAAGAGTGTTCAGTTAGAAGCAGAACAGAAAAACCTTCATCAAGCCCTCCAAGAACAAAAAAGCATGCTTACGGAACTTTCAAAAGCAGGAGATGTAGCGTCAGAGCTAAAAGAGGTTGAACAGCGCATTCGTGAGCTAGATCAAACGGAGAATGCCTGTTATGAAACGCTAAATGGTATGCAAGTGACCTATCAAAAGCTACAGGCAAATGAGCATGCAGAGCGTAAAGCATTAGAAGATTTGACAGAACGATATGAAGAAGTTAAAAAACAATGGGAAGAGCAGCTTCAACCGTCAGGCTTTACAGAAAAAGAGGAAGTAAAAAAAGCAGTTCAAACAAGTGATGATATACAGAAATTAATTGAAGAAATTCAAGAGTTTGAGGATAAGCTAAAACAAGCCAAAGCTGACATAGCTAAAGTTGAGAAAAAACTTAATGGTAAAGCTATAACTAAAGATAAGTGGGAAGAAACTAAATCTCTGCTGGTAAACAGAAAAGAAGCGGTTAGCGAAGCAAATCAGCTAAAGGGTGGAGCAGAAGAGACCTTAAAAGATATGTTAAAGAGACATGAACGCTTTAACGAGCTTGAAAAGCAAAGGGTAGAGAAAGAAACTTTGTTTGAACAGTATCAAAAGCTACAGTCTGTGTTTAAAGGTAATACGTTTGTTGAGTATATGGCTGAAGAACAGCTGATGGCGATTAGTCGAGATGCTTCAGAGCGATTAGCTATTTTAACACGTCACCGCTATGCAATTGAAGTGGATTCTCAAGGTGGATTTATTATGAGAGACGATGCTAACGGTGGAGTTAAGCGCCCGGTCTCAACTCTTTCAGGAGGAGAAACATTCTTAACGTCTCTTGCATTAGCCCTATCATTATCTGCACAAATCCAGCTTCGGGGAGAGTACCCTTTACAATTTTTCTTTTTAGATGAAGGATTTGGAACACTGGATGGAGAGCTTCTCGATACGGTTGTGACGGCTTTAGAAAAGCTACAGTCCGATAACCTATCAATCGGAGTTATTAGTCACGTGCAAGAGCTTCGAGCACGCTTACCTAAGCGTTTAATTGTACAGCCTGCTGATGCTACTGGTATGGGAACACGAGTAGCTGTTGAAACGTTATAAAGGGAAAGGTTGAAAAGCAGTGGGGAAAAAAGATCGTCACGTTGGCTGGTGCGAATTATGTGAACGAGAAGATGTTGAAATTACCGTTCATCATCTCACTCCCAAAGAAATGGGAGGGACATTTGAGCCTACTGCTAACCTTTGTATTCCGTGTCATAAGCAAATACATGCGCTTTATACGAATGCAGAATTAGCGGTTCGCTTAAATACAATTGCTCTACTAAGAGATGATCCACAGATTCATTCATTTATAAAGTGGATTCAAAAGCAGCCATCTTCACGAGTGCCTAAAATTAAAAAGTCGAATGAACGAAAAAAAAGATAAAAAAACAGCTGAAATGTCAGCTGTTTTTTTATGCATTGGCAACGTTGTTTTGATCTGCAAAATCGGGATCAAGCGTATTTGTTCCAGAGATTCCGGTATTGGTATTGACGAAGTTACCGGTGTTAACTGCTCCTGAGCCCGTACTCGTTTTTGATGAGCTTTTTGGGGACACATAAAAGGTATCTCCAAACGTTACAACACCGCCACCCACGCTTGTAATACTAACAGGACCGATTAAAGCTGGCATAATATCCACCCTTTATTATCGTGATAATAATCTAGTGTATGATGAAGCGGTAAGATTTGTTCATCTTGTTGCATCGTCTTGAAGGGTGTCTTGAAGTTCACTGGCCGTTGTACTTAGCTGTTTTTCTAGGCCGATATCAGGAGTTTGTGGTGTATCTCCTTCAAGTTGGCGGATATGTTTAATTCGTGCTTCCGCATCAATGGTACATGTGGAGCCCACATGAATAACTGAAGAGAATGAGCATCCTCGAATAGTAACGCGGTCCACTTTAATAAGTGGGGCAGTGTTATTTACTTGCATATTGATAAACTCATTTATTGGCTGTGGTATAGGCTCATTAAAAACATCGTAAGAATTGAAATCTCCTTCACGTCCGTAAAATAAAGGATATTCCCGCTTTATTGCTAGGACACGCGTCTTTAATACTATATGAGTAGAATCTCCAATCTGGCATAATGAGGATGATAAAAGAGAATTTAATGTCAAATGATTGACTTGAGAAATTCTAGATAGCATAAAAAAGTCTCCTTTATGAAAGAGATAGTGGAACGTAAGGACCAATAATAAGAGATTCCGCTGGTGTATCAAATGTTGCTGATAAATTGATATAGTGAGCGTCTCCAATTAAAAATACAGAGGATGAAGATACGCCGGTGATATCAATGTTTCCAACCATTAATTCTCGATTGATGACGGTATAGTTCATTGGTTGTGACCGCCTTTCTTTAAGGAATCGGGTAAATAAGTTAAGAAAGCATCGATGCCTTTTTTGATATCTTCATAAATTTTCTCTATAATTTGGGGCTTAATTGCTTCAAAGTTTTGTTCTAATTCTTCAGGTTGAACTTGATTTAGATAATAGGTAATACGTTGTTCTAACTGCTTTTTTACGTCTTCAATTATAAAGTCGTAGTACGCTCCTTCAATGGTCATAGAGCGCTGGTCAAGAACATGCTGAACCATTGAATAGCCGTGTTGGTCAAGTTCAGACGTCATAGATGCGTATATATCTTCAACCCAATGTTTCAGCGTATTACGATCAAGTGGCTTTAGACTCGGGTTTTGTGGTCCTTGCTGTGGAAGCGTAATTTCAGGAGTTTGATTATTTATGATAATGTCTTCTAGATTGTCTGGTGTAAGCGGGTTTAAGCCAATGTTTAATGTGCCATCAAGGGAGTCGATTTTTAGTTGTTCAAATTTATATTCAATTTTTTCAATATTAATAGGCGTTTGTTCTTCTAACTCTTTTAACTGTTGCTCCAGTTTTTGAACGGTTGATTCAAGGGTAGCAACTCGCACTGATAGCTGTTCAATATAACGATGCATTTGCTGTGTATAGTCCATGCTTTTCATATTTGGCACCTTCTTTCACCCTGTATGCAAATTGTCATTTAAAGATGATATATTTTATACATATGGTGAAGAAGTTATGAACATGTCAGTTGTTCGGCCGAACAGGTGGGGTGAGCGACTGAGAATAAGGTGCTGGAGCGGCTGAAGATTGTGTCGGTGTGAAAGTAGATGGAGAAACTGAGCCGAGAATCCCTTTTTTTTGTTCATCAG
Source organism: Priestia sp. KCTC 13724 (assembly GCF_056820425.1). Taxonomy (NCBI): domain Bacteria; kingdom Bacillati; phylum Bacillota; class Bacilli; order Caryophanales; family Bacillaceae; genus Priestia; species Priestia sp. KCTC 13724. Next base: position 17,220 of record NZ_JBXDLD010000035.1, read on the forward strand.
GGGCTGGTCCAGTAAAGCCACCTGTATTAAATAAGTTAGAGTTAGGTTTAATGATGCCTGCGCTGCCGATTTGTAATACAGATGAGTTACTGACAGCACTTACTTTTAAACTTTGGATACAAATGCTTTGATTTACATAGAAATTCAATGGAGATAGCTCCTTTCTGTTAAAACTTAAGCATTAGCGGTAATGTTTTGGTCATTCAAATCGCTATCTTGAACGTTCGTTGCGCTTTGTTGGTTAATGACATGCAGGCGGTCTCCAGTATTAAACGATCCCGCTCCAGCAAATGTTTTAGCTGTTGAAATGGGAGTAATACTATATACATCGCCAATATGCAGAACTCCAGAAGAACCGACACTGTTTACGTTGACAACACCGACGATGGCTGGCATAAGCAAACATCCTTTTTCATTATAGTCTCTTATCATGGTATGAAAAGAATGTTAAAAAGTTCTTTCTGTTCATATGTATTCATATTTAAAGCGATATATGGCAGATATGTGAAAGTGATAAGCGCATTGTTGTTTGGTGCTTATGTGCAGTGGTGAGAAGGCATGTATTCGTGGTATGATATGGAATGAAAGGAGTGGATACGATGATTCATTTACATGTAACATTATGGACATTATTGTTGATTGGTTTTGTGGTAGCGGTTGTTTTAACGAAGTCTGGTAAAGGAAGAGGCGCAAAGATTGTACATATGATTACTCGTCTGTTGTATGTGCTTGTGTTGTTATCAGGTGCTCATTTGCTAGCAGACTGGTATCAGTTTAAAGGACAAGCTCTTATTAAAGGATTGGCTGGGGTTCTAGTGCTAGTTGGTATGGAAATGGTACTTGTTAGAACGAAAAAAGCCAAAGCAACGGGAGGTGCATGGGCACTTCTAATCGTAGCGCTTGTGCTAGTATTCTATTACGGATATGTTGTTTTAGGTTAAAAGCTGCTGATATAGGCAGCTTTTTTTGTTATTTGAAAGAGGGAAGGACGCATGCAACTGGGGTGATTTCCACTCCGGATTGTTCGCTTTCCACGGGGCTCGCTTTGAACTTCCTCGTCATTACGTTCCTGCGGGAAATAGAGGGAAAACTGAGATCCCGCAGCGCAGCGAGGAAGCTCAGGTTCCTCCCCGCGGAAAGCGAGTGGCCGTAGCGCAATGGAACGAACGTGTTCTGACAACGTAAAGAGGTGAGAAAAGGGAGTGTTCGTCTTTTGGAAAATTTGTTTTGTTATGTCCCATCCTCTTCACGTTATCTATTTATCATTTATACTGCTTGTTATACATCCTTATTTTAGATTGCGTTTAACAAAAAAATCGTACGGAACAAAGGATTTTTTCCGTACAATTGTATGGGCCTGCTAATGTCATGGGTGTGTTGTATTCTTTGTTTTGCTTATTGATGTATGATTGTACTTCTGCAGCTTAGTGAAGAATTAAATTCATTGAGCGATTTCCGTCGCTTAACGTGTATTCGAAGCGGTCTAAACCGTTTTCGCCACGTTCAAATAAGTGTTGAACGGAACAAATGATTTCTTCATTATCAAAGATTAGAAAGTTTGCTCCTTTTGTATCTTTATCTTCTGGCAGGAAACAAAGCGTATTGTGACAATAGATACAGTCATAAAGTGAGATATTTAATGAATTTAAGTGGGTTGTAAGGGTGTGAAACGCTTCTTTTTTTAGGTGTTTCAGTAATTGCTCATATGCGTATGGAAGCTCTCTTGTTACGCGAAGCTTATCACCATTTTTAATTCGATAAATCATGTTGTGAATCTTAAATTGGTGGTCTGAGACGAATAGTCCCTTTTCCCAACTCATATTGACGTATAGCTCAACGGATTCGTTTAAGATATCGTTTAGCATAGATGCTTCATCTGTTTCTTCATCAAAGAAAATCCATTCTGAATCAATGTATTCAACAGTTCCCGTCATAAAAGAACGGGGCTGATTTTGTAGAATAGAATGTTTTGAATCACTCTTCATTTTACAAACCTCCATATACAAAATTGTTATTTGTTTGTATTTCCTAAAACAAAGGCGTTTATAACCAAAATAATTGAAATAAAATAGATGGACAAATCAACTGTGTGAATTCCATGCATACAATGGCATTATTTCATTCATTACAAAGCGCGTAAGGAAAGGATGATAACTAATGTGTGGTATCACCGGATGGGTTGATTTTAAACGGTCCTTGTTAGGTGAACAAGGCACCGTTAAAAAAATGGCGGAAACATTAGAAAAGCGAGGTCCTGATGATACAAACGTGTGGGTTCAACAGCATGCGGCGTTTGGGCATAAGCGATTGGTTGTGGTAGATCCACAAGGTGGCAAGCAGCCGATGACTAGACAGAAAGAGCAAAAAGAATATACGATTTGCTATAATGGTGAGCTTTATAATACAGAAGATATTCGCAAAGAGTTATTGAAGCGAGGGTATGAATTCCAAGGGCACTCTGACACGGAAGTACTACTAACAGCTTATGTTGAATGGAAAGAGGAGTGTGTGGACTATTTCAACGGAATTTTTGCTTTTGCTATTTGGGATGCGTCTGAAGAAAAGTTATTTATCGCACGTGACCGTCTAGGCGTCAAGCCTTTATTTTATCGATCGTATGATGGTGGAATACAATTTGCATCAGAATTAAAAGCGATTTTAGCTCACCCAGAAGTACCAGCTGAAATTGGCTTAGATGGATTAGCTGAAGTGTTAGGATTAGGCCCTTCACGCTCTCCAGGGCACGGTGTTTTTAAAGGAATTGATGAATTAAGGCCTGCTCATGCAATGACGCTAAGTAAAAGTGGACTTAAAGTGTGGAGATATTGGAATGTGAAAAGTGCAAAGCATACGGATTCATTAGCAGAAACAACGGAAAGAGTAAAGTTTTTAGTTGAAGATGCGATTGTGCGTCAATTAGTATCGGATGTTCCAGTGTGTACATTTTTATCAGGTGGAGTAGATTCCAGCGCCATTACAGCAATTGCAGCTAATTCATTTAAAGAGAATGGGAAAGGTCAGCTTCATACGTATTCGATTGATTATGAAGACAATGACAAATTCTTTAAAGCAAATGAATTTCAGCCGAACTCAGACTATACGTATATTCAGCTCATGTCTGATACCTTCCAAACCAATCATCATCGTTGCGTTATATCAACGGAAGACCTTGTGCATCATTTAACAGAAGCTGTAATTGTACGTGATTTGCCTGGAATGGCTGACGTAGATTCCTCATTATTATGGTTTTGTAGAGAAATTAAGAGGGATTTTGTTGTTGGATTATCTGGAGAATGTGCAGATGAAATCTTTGGGGGATATCCGTGGTTTCATCGCCAACACGACCTGCAATCCGATACGTTTCCTTGGATGCGTTCTTTAGAAGGACGAATGAACTTGCTACAAGATTCTTGGAGAAAGAAACTTAATTTAGAAGAATACGTAAGAGCTACCTACGATAAGACGATTAAAGAAGTGCCTGAACTAGATGGAGAATCAGGTGAAGATGCGCAGCGCCGCAAATTATTTTATTTAAACATGGTTTGGTTCATGACAACTTTATTAGACCGAAAAGATCGCATGAGTATGGGAGCTAGTTTGGAAGTACGGGTTCCGTTTGCTGATCATAGACTAGTAGAATATGCATGGAACATTCCTTGGGATATGAAAATGGTTGGTAATAAAGAAAAGGGGATTTTGAGAAAAGCATTAGAAGGGGTTTTACCACATGATGTTTTATATCGTAAAAAGAGTCCTTATCCTAAAACCCATAATCCAGCCTATACAAAAGCAGTAACGCTCTGGTTGGAGTCGCTTTTAGGAGACAAATCTTCAGCGCTTCATGAATTCTTTAATCGTGAGCAATTAAACGCGATTATTAAATCCGGTGGAGAAGACTTTAAAGTGCCTTGGTTTGGTCAATTAATGACAGGACCTCAGCTGCTTGCTCACCTAGCACAAATTCACGTGTGGTTTGCGCATAATAACATTCAAATTAAAGAGTAAAGTTATATAGCCTTTTGATTCAGAAATTTCTACTGAATCAAAAGGCTTTTTATATGGCGTGCTAGAGACGTCTATTTTATTTGGACAACACATACATATTTTTATAGAGTAGGGTAAAAGAGTGAGTAGTTAAACTACTTGCTCTTTTTTGTGTCTAAAAACACAAAAAAATGAATTTTTTTACAAAAAATACAAACTTTGTTCTTAATTATTTAGTGATAACGATTACATAACATGTTTTTGAAAAAAAACTTATTTTTTATTGAAATTAGCTTGAATTTTTTGAAAAATCATCATATGATATTAAACATAACATTCAATGTAATAAAATCTTACATCCAAACAGGGGGAACGATGAATGAAGAAGGTGGAAGCAATTATCCGTCCAGAAAAGTTTCAATCGTTACGTGAGAAGTTAGAAGAAGTGGGGATTAACGGTTTAACCGTTTCAGAAGTTGCGGGTTGTGGTCAACAAAAGGGAGAGCAAGGGTTGTTTCGAGGTCAGAGCTTCGAAATTAAACTCGTTCCTAAAGTGAAGGTTGAAATGGTCGTAGAAGCAGAACATGTTGATGAAATTATCAAACTCGTTCAATCTACTTGCTCAACAAACCAAATTGGTGACGGTAAGATTTTTGTCTATTCAGTTGAAGATGCAGTTCGTATTCGCACAGGCGAAGCGGGTTTACAAGCGATATTATAAAAACAGTGTGAAAGGATGATCATTGTATGAAGAAGAAAATAGGTACCTTATTAATGTTAGGTTTGTTGACATCGACAACAGCTTACGCGGCAGATCCAACGGTAGAATCGGTCAGCGCTTCGGTTGATATGATGTGGGTCATGTTTGGAGCGGTGTTAGTATTCTTGATGCATGCCGGCTTTGCCATGGTAGAGACAGGTTTTACACGTTCTAAAAACGCATTAAACATCTTGATGAAAAATATGCTAACAGTGGCAATTTCGTCGGTCTTATATTTTGTTATTGGTTTCGCTTTAATGTTTGGAGATTCAAGCGGCGGCTTTATTGGAACAAGTGGCTTTTTCTTAAATGGTCAAAGCGATCAAATGAGTTTCTTTGTATTCCAAATTGTATTTGCTGCTACATGTGCAACAATTATCTCAGGTGCTGTTGCAGAGCGTATGAAGCTATCAAGCTACATGTTGTTAACGATTGCGATGGTAGCCGTTATTTATCCAGTTGTAGGCCACTGGATCTGGGGTGGTGGCTGGTTATCGGAACTAGGATTTGTGGACTTTGCAGGTTCCACGGTTGTTCACTTAACAGGTGCATTAGGAGCGGTTGTTGCAGTTTCATTTTTAGGAGCGCGTCTTGGTAAATATGGTAAAGATGGTTCTGTAAATGCAATTCAAGGACATAACATCCCTCTTGGAGCGTTAGGCGTATTCATTTTATGGTTTGGCTGGTTTGGATTTAATGGTGGAAGTACACTGGCTGCTGATCCATCATTAGTGCCTTCAATTATTGCCACAACGTTAATGTCAGCATCTTGTGGAGTATTATCTTCAGCACTTTATACGAAATTACGTTACAAGCGCATTGATGCAAGTTTAACGTTAAACGGTGCTTTGGCTGGGTTAGTTGGTATTACAGCAGGAACAGCAAATGTATCTATTCCAGGTGCAATCGTGATAGGTTTAATCTCTGGTGTAATACTTGTTGAAGCTGTTAATATTATTGATAGTAAAATGAAGTTGGATGATCCCGTTGGAGCGATTACAGTTCATGGTGTATGTGGAATTTGGGGAACATTAGCAGTTGGGTTATTCGATACAGCAAATGGATTATTTAATGGTGGAGGTGCTCAATTACTTGGAGTTCAAGCGATTGGTATTCTAGCAGTTATGGCTTGGACAATGGGGACAGTTGGAATTTTCTTATTCGTCTTAACGAGAATTACATCCATTCGTGTATCAAGCGAAGAAGAAATTGCTGGTTTAGATTTCGCAGAGCATGGCTCATCAGCTTACGAATTCCGTGAAAACTTATTATCTAAAGGAAGTGCAGATATCAATCCGGAATTTGGATTAGGGCTAATTGATCGCTTGAACAGCGTCGGAAAAAGCTCTAGTAAAGTAAATAGCGGTGTTAAAGAATCGGTTTAGAAAGATATTAAGAGGCTGGGACATAAGTAATTCAGCCAATGATAAACCTGAACGATTGAGAGTTTCTCACTTTTAATCGTTCAGGTTTTTTGTTGATTGTGAAAGCAATGGAACGAACGTGTTGGGACAAACCAAAAAGATTGGAACAGCTATTGTTCGTCTCTTAGAAGCAATCATTTTGTTATGTCCCAAACTCTTTTTTTATTGTGTTAATTAAGAGGGGATAAGAAAGCGTTGAGTTTAATTGTCAAAAGCGATACTCTAGAGGAAAGGCTCTAGGACAGGGGAGATGAGGATTGGGGAGAAAAGTTATTAGCTTACTGTTAGGTTTGCTGTTTGTTAGCTTTATTCCGGTACAAGTCGATGCAAGAGAATCAATTAAAGATGAGATTATGTACTATGTAATGGTAAATCGTTTTCAAAATGGAGACGAGAGCAATGATGTAAAAATAGACTATAATAATCCTTTTAGCTTTTACGGTGGAGACATAAAAGGATTGGAAAATCGAATTCCGTATATAAAAGATATGGGGTTTACAACCATTATTATCACGCCAATTTTCAAGAATGATGAACGTGGATATCATGGTTATAACGTTATCGATCATTATCAAATGGATGAACGCTTTGGAACCTTTCCACAATTGAAGGAATTTATCAAACAAGCTCATAAAGAAGACATGAAAGTGGTCATGGAGCTGCCTGTAACGGTCAGCAAGAAGCATCCTATGCTAGAAGATTTGAGTAAGGAGCAGTGGTTTACCGAGCAAGGAGAACGTGTAGAGCTACAAGTCAAGCAACCGGATGTGCAGAAGTACATAGAAGAAGTTGGAGAATGGTGGATTGAACAAACAAACTTAGATGGCTATTACTTTGCGGGTGTCGATGATTTTCCAGCAGCGTTTGTAAATCGGCTATCCCAGCAATTTCATAATAAGAAAGCAGGCTTTTATTTAATTGGTGAAGGTACGAAAGATTCCGATATAGAATCTCTCTCATGGGATTTATTTGTCAACCAAAAGCAGTCTAATGCACAGACACAACAATTAAGTAAAGGTGGTGCACTTCCTCAGTTAAGTTATTATTCAAACGAAGCGAGCGGTACGTTCTTAGACAATCCTCGTACTGAGCGTTTTACACGAACCGTACTAGATGCTAAGGAACACCCGGTGGTACGAACCAAACAAGCATTAGCGTATTTGTATTTGTCTTCTTCTGTGCCGATTGTTTATTATGGTACGGAAATTGCGCTAGATGGTGGAAAAGGAAGCGATGCACATCGGCTCATGAACTTTCAATCGAACCCTGAAATTATTGAGTATCTCACAAAGTTGGCAGGCGTGAGAGCTGAGCTTTTGTCCGTTCGCCAAGGAGATGTCACTCAGCTTTCAGATGATAAAGGAATGGGCGTGTACCTTCATAAAAGTAAGGGTGAAAAAACGTTGTTTGTTATAAATAATGATTCTCGCGTGCAAGTTGCTCAAATAGAAGAAAAAGAAATAGGTGAAGATCAAGAGTTGAGAGGTCTTATAGAAGGTGGCATCATTCGGTCTCAAGGTGGACAATATCATATTCAGTTAGATTCAGATTCTTCGAATATATATCGAATAGCTGAAGATAAAGGAGTTAATATATGGTATATTAGTATGATGGTTTTTGTTTATGGAGGCTTTTTGATTTTTTTGATTGCTGCTTCTAAAAAAAGAAAAAAAGGTAAGTTAATCAATGCTGAAAAACAATAGGATTTTCGATCGTTTGATGATACTATTTGACTATAAAATGTCAGCGCTATCAAGTAATGGAGAGATGATCATATAGGAGGGGACATGCGGTGAGCGTAACAATAAAAGATGTAGCAAATTTAGCAAAGGTAGCTCCTTCTACAGTCTCACGCGTAATTGCAAATAGTTCAAGAATTAGTGAGAAAACAAAACAACGAGTACGCGCAGCGATGGAAGAATTAGGATACCACCCTAATATTATTGCTCGTAACTTAGCTAATAAAACAACAGAAGCAATTGGTATGGTTATGCCAAGTTCTGCTGGGAACGTTTTTCAAAATCCATTTTTCCCAGAAGTACTGCGTGGAATCAGTACAGGTGCTCATGAAAAAAAGCGAGCTATATATATGTCAACCGGTGAAGCAGAATCAGAAATTTTAAGAGAAGTAATGCAAATGGTACAAGGGAGAAGAGTAGACGGGCTGATTCTCTTATATTCTAAAATTGATGATCCGGTATTAGCATATTTAAAAGAACAAAACATTCCATTTGTCGTAGTGGGAAAACCGTTCAAAGATAGTGAGTATATCACATATGTAGACAACGATAATTTCAAAGCCGGGAAAGAAGCAACAGAATACCTAATTGAACTGGGGCATAACCGAATTGCGTTTATTGGAGGTAGTTTGGACCTTGTTGTAACGATTGATCGTTTAACAGGTTACGATAAAGCAATACAAGGAGCTGGGATTCCTTACCGTAGTGAATATGTCATTCATGAAGAATTTCTACAAGAAGGTGGAAAAGAAGCTGTTTGTGAGCTATTAAGCTTAGAGGAACGACCAACTGCTCTCGTTGTAGCAGATGATTTAATGGCTTTAGGTGTACTCAATACTCTTGATGCAATTGGAATTTCAGTTCCGGAAGATATGTCGATTATTAGTTTTAATAATGTATTAATTGCTGAAATGGCAAGACCTGCACTCACATCAATTGATATTAATATTTTTGAATTAGGATATCAGGCTGTACGTAGCTTGACGAAAAAAATTGAAGCTTCTTCTCAACCAATTGAAAGTATTCGCATTCCACATTCAATTGTGACAAGGCAATCGTGTAAAAAGCGGTAATGAGTAGAAAACGACTGTATATGTGTATATACGGTCGTTTTTTTATTAATCAAACGTTTGTTTAAATAGCAAAAACCTTGTGGGAGTGAGGGTGCATAAGGTTACGCAAAATAATTTTGCTTATTGATAGATACTTCTTTTGCATGCAAATATTTTTTGCTATTGGTCGGAGCTGAATTTCTTGAAAAATAAGAAAAAAACGGAGATACGCATGTTGGCATCAATCTTGCAATAAAGATTAGTGAGTAGAAAAGTCAACTTTAGGAGGTATTTACATGGTGCGTACATATCAACATGAACCATTTACTAATTTTAAAGATGAAAAGAATCAAGAGCTATTTCAAGAGGCTTTATCATACGTGAATACACAATTAGGAAAAACATACCCTCTCATCATTAACGGTGAGCGTATTGAAACGGATGAAAAAACAACGTCTATTAACCCTTCAAATAAGAAAGAAGTAATCGGCTACGTGTCATTAGCAAATCAAGAGCTAGCTGAAAAAGCAATGAATGCTGCGTTAGAAGCTTTTGTAGATTGGAAAAAATGGAAAGCTGAAGACCGAGCAAATATTTTGTTCCGTGCAGCAGCAATGCTAAGACGCCGAAAGCATGAGTTTTCTGCCTATCTAGTCAAAGAAGCTGGGAAGCCTTGGAACGAAGCGGATGCAGACACAGCAGAAGCAATTGACTTTATTGAATATTATGGAAGGAAAATGCTAGAGCTTACAAAAGGGCAGCCAGTTAATAGTCGTCCAGGCGAATATAATCAATATAACTATGTTCCGTTAGGGGTAGGGGTCATCATTTCACCTTTTAACTTCCCGCTTGCAATTATGGCTGGAACAGCAATTGCGGCCATTGTAACTGGCAATACCATTCTATTAAAACCAGCTGATGCAACGCCCGTTGTTGCAGCCAAGTTTGTAGAGCTCATGGAAGAAGCAGGTTTACCGAAAGGTGTCCTTAACTTTATTCCTGGTAAAGGATCTATTATTGGAGATTATTTAGTTGAGCATCCAAAAACAAGATTTGTTTCGTTTACAGGTTCTCGAGAAGTAGGATGTCGTATTTATGAACGCGCAGCAAAAGTACAGTCAGGCCAAATTTGGCTAAAGCGTGTGATTGCAGAAATGGGTGGCAAGGATACTGTGTTGGTTGACCGCGATGCTGATTTAGAGTTAGCTGCTTCATCCATCGTTTACTCTGCTTTTGGCTTTTCTGGTCAAAAGTGTTCAGCAGGATCAAGAGCAGTTATTCATGAAGACGTATATGATGAGGTCGTCGAAAAGGTTGTCTCCTTAACAAAAACATTAAAAGTAGGGAATCCAGAAAGCGTAGATACGTACATGGGACCGGTTATTCACCAAGCGTCGTTTGATAAAATTATGAAATATATTGAGATTGGTAGAACAGAAGGAGATTTATTAGTAGGAGGGGAAGGGGATTCATCTAACGGTTTCTTCGTCCAGCCAACTGTGTTTGGGAATATACATCAAGATGCTCGCTTGATGAAGGAAGAAATCTTCGGGCCTGTTGTAGCGGTTTGTAAAGCGAGAGATTTTGATCATATGTTAGAAATTGCGAACAACACGGATTATGGATTAACAGGCGCAGTCCTATCAAATACACGCGCTAATATTGAGCGTGCGCGTGAAGAATTTCATGTCGGAAACTTATATTTTAATAGAGGGTGCACGGGAGCGATTGTTGGTTACCAACCATTTGGTGGATTCAATATGTCGGGTACTGATTCAAAAGCTGGTGGTCCTGATTATTTACTGCTTCATATGCAAGCAAAAACAACATCTGAAATGTTCTAATAATATACGTAAAATAAAACGAAGGAGGATGACTTAAATGGTACAGGTAAAACAAACAGACACAATTATTCAACAAACGGAAAGGTTCGGAGCAAACAATTATCATCCACTACCAATTGTTATTGAAAAAGCAGAAGGAGTGTGGGTGCATGACCCAGAAAACAATAAATATATGGATATGCTAAGCGCGTATTCAGCAGTGAACCAAGGTCATCGTCATCCTAAGATTATTGAGGCACTAAAGTGCCAAGCAGATAAAGTTACGTTAACGTCACGCGCTTTTCACAATGATCAGTTAGGTCCATGGTATGAAAAAATTTGCAAAATGACAAATAAAAATATGGCATTGCCGATGAATACGGGAGCTGAAGCGGTTGAAACAGCAGTTAAAGCTGCTCGTCGCTGGGCGTATGATATAAAAGGCGTTGCGGAAGATCAAGCGCAAATTATCGCTTGTGAAGGAAATTTCCACGGCCGTACAATGACAGCTGTTTCGTTATCATCAGAAGCGGAATATAAGCGAGGATTCGGTCCAATGCTACCTGGAATTAAGATAATTTCATATGGTGATTTAGAAGCTTTGAAAACTGCCATTACACCAAATACAGCAGCATTTCTTATTGAACCCATCCAAGGTGAAGCAGGGATAGTACTTCCACCAGAAGGATTCTTAAAAGCTGCTTTTGAACTTTGTAAAGAAAATAATGTACTCTTCATTGCAGATGAAATTCAAGTGGGGCTGGCTCGTACTGGAAAGTTATTTGCTTACGAGTGGGAAGGTTTTGAGCCTGATATGCTGATTTTAGGAAAAGCATTAGGGGGAGGCGTATTCCCAATTTCATGCGTTGTTGCAAACGATGATATTCTAGGTGTATTTAATCCAGGGTCGCATGGTTCTACGTTTGGAGGAAACCCACTTGCTTGTGCTGTTTCCCTAGCGTCGCTAGAAGTGATTGAAGAAGAAGAGTTAGCAAAGCGCTCATTGGAATTAGGTAATTACTTCAAAGAAGAGCTCAGCAAAATTGGAAACCCGATTATTAAAGAAGTTCGAGGTCGTGGTCTATTTATTGGTGTAGAGCTATACGAAGCAGCTCGACCATATTGTGAAAAGTTAAAAGCAGAAGGACTTTTATGTAAAGAAACGCATCACACAGTTATTCGATTTGCTCCACCGCTCACGATTTCGAAAGAAGAGCTTGATTGGGCAATTGAGCGAATTCAAAAAGTATTTCATATCTAAAAAGCCCAGTCGTACGGTGTTACATCGTGCGACTGAGCTTTTTTACGATAGAAGGAGATGTTGATAATATGTATGAACAACTTGTTCATTTGTCATTGGAACAAAAAGTGGAGCTGCTCACAAAAACATTGGTGAAAATCGAAAGCGTCAACGGAACAGAAGGAGAGGAGAAGCTTGCTGAATTTGTAAAAGAGTTACTTCAAACATTTCCTTATTTTATTGAAAACCCCCATCACCTATGGGTACAAAGCGTTCCTCAGGATCCCGTGAATCGAAAAAATATCTTTGCATTTGTGAAAGGTAAAAAGCAATCGGCAAAAACCATTGTGTACCATGCACATTTAGATACGGTGGGGGTAGATGATTATGGACACCTTAAGCACATTGCATACGATGCTGATGAATTAAAGACATATTTTATGATTCAGCAAAAGGATGCAGAAGTTCAAGCTGATGCAGCATCCGGTGACTGGCTATTTGGTCGTGGGGCCCTTGATATGAAAAGTGGTATTGCAGTTCATCTTGTTAACACTCTTTACTTTACGGAAAGAATTAAGGAGCTCGAAGGAAATATATTATTGGTCATTAATGGGGATGAAGAAAGTGAGCACCGAGGAATCTTAGCTGCTGTTAAAGAGTTGAAACGAGTGAAAGCAGAGTATCAGCTAGACTACGTAACGGCCATTAACAATGACTTCATTGCGCCTTTGTATGAAGGAGATCAAACACGCTATCTCTATACGGGTACAGCTGGAAAGGTATTGCCATGCTTTTACATTCATGGTCGTACGGTGCACGTAGGCGATACGCTGCTAGGAATTGATCCAAATGTGATTGCCTCTGAGCTGACGCGAAGTATTCATAATAATATGAGCTTAGCAGAAGAGCTTGAAGGTGAAATGATTTTACCACCGACTTGTTTGTACCAGAGAGATGGAAAAGACGCATATAATGTGCAGACGGCTGTATATACGCATTTGTACTTTAATTATTTTATGTATGAAAAGAAAATCAATGAAGTAACGAATGAATTGTTGAAAGTGGCACGTCAAGCATGTAAAGAGGTTGAACATAGGCTTGCTCATGCGTATGAAGATTTTTGTAGAAGAGCACAATTGCCTAATTGCACCCTGTCATTTGAGGTAGAAGTCGTTACGTTACACCAGTACCTTTTAGACTTACAAATACAAGGCATTGATCCGCGCTCTCATATCGAGCAAACGCTAATTAAATATGAGTCGTTAGAAGCTCGAATGAAAGCTTTTAAACTAGTAGAAGCACTTCAAGCTTTGGATGCTTCTCATAAGCCTCGAGTGATTTTGTTTTATGCACCACCTTATTTACCGCATAATCACGTAGACGTAAGCACTGAGAAAGGGCATGAACTTGTGAACGTGATACATGCTTGTGTGGAAAAGTTCACTTCTGAAACGAGTGAGAAATTCGAAGTGCGAAAGTTTTTTCCTTATTTATCTGATGGAAGTTTTTTATCATTTTCAGAAACGCAAGAAGAAATACAGTCTTTCACGAGGAATTTTCCAGGTTGGGAGTTTGATCAAACCATCCCATTTCAAGAAATTAAGGATTTAGACATTCCATCTATCAACCTTGGCGTATACGGAAAAGATGGTCATAAATGGACGGAAAGAGTCTATAAGCCTTATTCATTTAAGATTTTACCTCAGTTCATCCAGCATGTGACAACGGAGCTATTGAAGACGAAATAAGGCAAAAGCCTTATTTCGTTATATTCAAACGGCGCATCCGATATTGTAAGCTCTGTCTACTCATTCCTAGTGCCTTAGCTGTCTGTGAAATGTTATCTTCATGGTATTCTAGCGCCTCTTTAATACAGTGAGCTTCAAACTGTAAAAGCTGTTTTTTCAAAGGGACATAGGCTTGATCTTCATTCCGTACCTGGCTTATCACTTTGGTATTAACAGGGGGAAGGAAGCGGTTTTGATATTGAAATGGCAAGTGATGATAATGAATTTCCTCCTCACCAATCATGAGGTTCATCGCGCCTTCAATGACATGTTCTAACTCTCTAACGTTACCTGGCCACTCGTATTGTGAAAAAGACGACATGACTCGTTCATCAATTCCCATTACCTCCATTTGAAAGCGATCGTTGTATTTTTGAATAAATGTTTGAACAAGCTCTGGGATATCTTCTTTACGCTCTCTTAGAGGAGGAATCTGTAGCGTAACGACCCCTAAGCGATAGTATAAGTCTTTTCGCAATCGGTTTTCGTTAATAGCGTCAATGGGATCTTCGTTCATATTAGCGATAATGCGAACATCTATCGTTCTTTCTTTCGTGTCACCAATGCGACGAATCGTTTTTTCCTGCAAAACACGAAGCAGCTTTGCTTGAAGATTTGTAGGAAGCGAATTTATTTCATCTAACAGCAGTGTTCCTCCATTAGCTTGTTCAAAAAGTCCAGGCTGGTCTGCTGAGCCCGTAAAAGCACCACGCACTGTGCCGAAAAGAAGACTTTCCATTAAGGTATCTGGAATTGCTGCGCAGTTTTGTGAAATAAACGGTTTAGCTGATCGACTGCTTCCATTATGTATGCTTTGAGCAAATAACTCTTTCCCGGTGCCTGTGTCACCTACAATCAAAACGGATGAAGGAGTGCGCGTGGCTCGTTTAGCGATATTCACTACATCTTGAATAGCGGTACTGCTACCGATGATCTGCTCAAACGTCACCATTTTTGACTCTCGGTGTCGGTTGTTTTCGCGGATGAGCTTTTCAAGTTGAGTTACATCTTTCGCAATTTCAACCGCCCCTTTAATTTTTCCATCATCGATAATTGGAAAGGTATTATTGATTGTAGTAATTTCCTTTCCTTTATTGTTAAAGTACGTTTGCTTGACATTAATGGTTGTTTTACCCTCACGTAGAGCTTTGACAAGCGTACTTTCTTGATTATCTTGGAACATGAAGACATCAAGCAAGTTCTTATGAAGCACATCATGTTTTTCCATTGATTCCATTTTCATCATTTGTTCATTATAAATAATGGTTGTACCATGTTCATCAATTGCATGAATACCAGCATCAACTTCATTAATGATTTTTTCAAAGATGGACTGAACCAGCGGTGTAGAATAGTTAGACTTTGTCATTTCCTCAATCCCCTTTAAAGCAGCATCTTATCATTTATTATTTAAGCAGATATGTCTTTTATATGCAAAAAAAGAAGAAGCTGTAGGGAAATCTACAGCTTCAGTAACGTATTATCCATTTACAATGGTTCCACCGTTTATATGGATAACTTGTCCAGATATATAGGATGAATCGTTGCTTGCTAAAAATACATAAGCAGGTCCAAGCTCAGAAGGCTGGCCAGCACGCTGCATCGGCGTATCTGCACCAAATGAAGCTACTTGTTGTTCATCAAAGGTTGAAGGGATAAGAGGTGTCCAAATAGGTCCAGGAGCAACACCATTTACTCGAATACCTTTCGCAGCTAATGATGCTGACAACGAGCGCGTAAATGATACAATGGCTCCTTTTGTTGATGAATAATCAATAAGCTGATCGTGACCATGGTAAGCAGTCACAGATGTTGTATTGATAATAGAACTTCCTTTTTTTAAGTGAGGCATCGCTGCTTTTGTAAAATAAAAAAATGAGAAAATATTTGTTTGAAATGTTCGCTGCAGCTGCTCAGCACTAATCTGTGTAATATCTTTTTGAGGGTGCTGCTCAGCAGCGTTATTTACTAAGATATCAAGCTGTCCAAATTTCTCAACGGTTTCATGAACTACTTTTTCACAAAACGGCTCTTCACCAATGTCTCCAGAAAGAGCTAAGCATGATACACCATATTCTTCAATGGTCTTCTTCGTTTCATCTGCGTCGTCATGCTCATCTAAATACGTAATAACAATATTGGCGCCTTCCTTTGCGAAATGATATGCAACTGAACGTCCAATACCGCTGTCACCGCCTGTAATAATCGCTACTTTTCCAGAAAGTTTTCCACTAGCTTTGTATTCCGGCTCAATCGCAGTTGGTTTTGGGTTCATTTCTGATTCAATGCCAGGTTGTTTTTGCTGATGTTGTGGGGGAAAGGTTTGTTTTTGCTGTTGTTGACTCATTTGCTTATACACTCCTTTAAAAGTAATTGATGATATAGAATGTAAATAGTATGCGTGGTGCTAGAATAAGTATGCATAAAGGAAAAAAAGGGGCTGTCCAAAAAGTCAGTAAAAGCTGATTTTTTGACAGCCCTCTTTCTGGATTTTTTTTTGA
>NZ_JBXDLD010000036.1:0-47616 GCF_056820425.1 Priestia sp. KCTC 13724
TGCAAAGATAAAATTACTGAAAATTTAGATTTTTATAAAGCGCTGAATTATTTTAATGCGACACTAGTGGTGTAAATTAAATAATTAAAAATGTAATAAGTGACCTAGTTTCGTCGCTTTTGTATTTAAATATTTCTCATTTTCGGCTTCCTTTGGCATTTCAATTGGAAGACGTTCAACTACCTCAAGATCATAACCTTTTAAACCGGTAATTTTACGCGGGTTATTGGTTAAAAGCTTCATCTTTTTCACGCCTAAATCCTTTAAAATTTGCGCACCAATCCCATATTCACGAAGGTCATCAGCAAACCCTAATTTTTCATTAGCCTCAACCGTGTCATATCCCTGCTCTTGCAGTTCATATGCTTTTAATTTATTTATTAACCCAATACCTCTTCCTTCTTGACGCATATAAAGAAGGATTCCCGATTGTTCCTCTTCAATTTTTGACAGTGCTGCATGAAGCTGTGGTCCACAATCGCAGCGTTTGGATCCAAAAATATCGCCAGTTAAACACTCAGAATGAACACGAACAAGAACAGGTTCTTCGGGATTAATTTTACCTTTTACAATAGCTACATGTTCTTTATCATCAATTTTATTTGTATATCCAATCGCCTTAAAGTCACCAAAAGCAGTTGGTAATTGAATTTCTACCTCGCGCTTTACAAGCTCATCATGCTTGCGACGATATGCAATAAGATCTTTAATTGTAATCATTTTTAAGTCAAATTGCTCTGCGATCACAGCAAGGTCTGCCACGCGTGCCATAGTTCCATCTTCTTTCATGATTTCACAAATAACACCCGCAGGCTTACCTCCAGCAAGAAGTGCTAAGTCAACGGCAGCTTCTGTATGACCTGCACGTCGTAATACTCCTCCTTTTTTCGCAATTAAAGGAAATACGTGACCCGGTCTACGAAAGTCTGTAGCTTTAGCTTTATCATCAATTAATGCTTGAATGGTTGCCGAACGCTCATGAGCACTAATTCCCGTTGTTGTTGATACATGATCAACACTAACAGTAAAAGCTGTACCATGCATATCCGTATTGGTTGTTACCATAGGATTAAGCTCTAATTTAGCAGCAACTTCTTCTGTGATTGGTGTACAAATCAAACCTCGACCATGCGTTGCCATGAAGTTAACGATTTCGGGAGTAGTCGTTTCAGCTAGTGAAATAAAATCCCCTTCGTTTTCGCGGTCTTCATCATCACAAACAATAACCACTTTACCTTTTTTTAAATCATCAATTGCTTCTTCTACTGTGTGAAACATTTTTCTCACCTCTCTTTTAATTTGTAAACCCGTGCTTTTCGAGTAAACTTTGCATATTGGAAGGGTTCGGTGCAGGAGCAGATGAAGGTTTCATCATCATTTCTTTAATATATTTGGCTAACATATCACATTCAATGTTAACAACATCTCCTCGTTCTTTTCTTCCAATAATTGTTTCTTTGGCAGTATGCGGAATTAAAGAAATTGTAAAAGAATGATCTGTAACATTAAATATCGTTAAGCTTGTCCCATCAACAGTAACAGAGCCCTTTAACATCATATAATGACGAAGGCTAGGGTCTACTTTAATTTCATAATATACAGCATTGCCTCTTCGCTCTTTATTCACAATTGTACCGATACCATCAACATGCCCACTCACAAAATGACCACCAAACCGTCCATTTGCGCTCATCGCACGCTCTAAATTAACCTTTGAGCCCACGGTCAATAATTGGAGCGTACTCGCTTTGATCGTTTCAGGCATCACGTCAACGGTAAATCGATTAGTTGAAAATGAAGTTACTGTCAGACACACACCATTAACTGCAATACTGTCTCCTAGAGACACATCCTGTAGGACAACATGTGCTTCAATAGTTAATACAATTGCTTCTTTTCCTTTGTTAATTTGTTTCACTTGACCAATTTCTTCAATAATTCCTGTAAACATTCTTTCACCTTCTTTCCCCATACAATGTACGCAAAAAGCCCCCTTAAACAAGTGTCCAAGGGGGTTGTTTTTAGAATCAGTGTATACAAAGCATCCACAAACAAGATAGCACTTAATAGCCATCTCACTTTGCGATATACTAAATAAGCAGTTGGATATAACGGTTTTCTAAAAAAGCCATTACGCCTATGTAATCGCTACACATCCACTGTGCTCCTGATCCTTCTCCCATCCAGACTTTTACTGTCGGCTCTAGATTTTAACTAGATCCACCGTTATCGAAAAATACGAAAACGGGTCACGGGCTTAAAGGCATTGCCTTATCACCGCCGGTTGGGACTTACACCCGACCCCGAAGGATATTTATGTCGACAATATCTGTCGAATTTGACCTTATTATAGCAAAGCTTTAAACAGTTGTCACACTTTTTAACACATTTTCACTTAACTTACAGAGTTAACTTTTTTCTTTTTTGATACAGAGCATAACTAAAAGTGCTAATCCAATATAGCCGAAAATCGGATACAGCACCTTCAACAACTCTCCATACCCAACCTGTGCAACTAGAAAACATAGCGCAAAGATAAAGGCAAAAGCTCGCTGATTTGAGATTGGCAATATGGATTGAATCTGTCTAGCAATTCCAAATACATTTCCAATTAGTGTGGTGAAAATCTCTCCAAAAACTACTAGTAAAAAGAGCCAATTAACGAAAAGGCCAATATGTTTTGCTACTTCACTCATTGGAATATCTAAATGGTATGCATACGGCAAGTTTGAAAGAGCTAAATGCGTTGCCACCATCATAAATGTTAAACCAATTCCTCCTAAAACCGCACCGTTTTTAATGACTTTTCTATCTTTCACTTCGCTTCCTAAAGGAACAAGGACGGCTTGTGCTAATGCTAAATTAAGAGCCACATACAAAAAAGGACTAATCAGCCAGTTCCAATCCCCTTGAAAATGAACCGTTGACACTTGTAAAAATGAAAAATCAGGAGCGTGTGGAATAAAGATTAAAATTGAAAAAGCAAGCATCATTGGCACTACAAGTGAATTAACAAATAGTAACCCATTAATTCCTTTGGACACTGATATGTATGCTAAACCAATTGTAAGAAGCATACCCACCTGTGGCCAAAGTCCAAACTGTTCGGCTGCAATTGCTCCCGTACTCGCTAGCATAACGGATGTGACTCCAAACAAAATAATAATGGTAAATCCATTAATCAGCTTCCCCATAAATGTACCGAATAGATGCGTATTTAACGTTTGATAAGACGTTGCATCAATCGATTGTGCAATAAGCATCATTTTTGACCCTAACCAAATAAAGAACAAACCGCTAATTAAAATTCCGAATAAACCCATTGAGCCATACTGAGTAAAAAATTGAACAATTTCTTTACCCGTTGCAAACCCAGCCCCCACTACCGTACCGATATAGGTAGCAGCTACTTGTAGCGTCAGCTTCCATTTACTCAAGTTCTCCACCTCATTTTCTTGGAACTCACTATTTTTTAATCTTTATGACAACATGTCTTATCGCTCAGAAAAGCAGCTTGTACTAAACTATATGTAGAGGCAAAGTAAAAATGACGAATCTTTAAAGATGTAATCGCTTTATCTACCTGTTATAATCAAAGCGAATTTACTATCTAGTTCTTTTGAAAGGGTTGAAGGTATGCAATACATAAAGCTAGCGGAAGATTTAAAGTTTTCAAGAATTATTCATGGGTTATGGCGTTTAGCCGATTGGAACTTATCAACAAATGATACGCAAACTCTAATTGAACAATGCTTAGATCGAGGTATTACTACATTTGACCATGCGGATATTTATGGTAACTACAGCTGTGAAAAGTTATTTGGGCAAGCGTTAGCGCAAAAGCCTTCTTTACGCGAGTCTATGCAGCTTGTTACAAAATGTGGCATTAAGCTAACGTCTGATAAATATCCAGAGCGTAAAATTAATTTTTATGATACGAGCAAAGAACATATCATCAACAGCGCCAACCAGTCATTAAAGAATTTAAATACGGACTATATAGATGTTTTACTCCTCCACCGTCCAGATCCTTTTATGGATCCACAAGAAGTAGCAGATGCGTTTATTCAGCTTAAAGAAGAAGGAAAAGTACGCTACTTTGGAGTCTCGAACTTTAAACGTTCACAGTTTGATTTACTTCAATCGTTCTTACCTTTTTCACTTATTACGAATCAAATTGAAGTCTCGCCTACTTATTTAAACCATTTTGAAGAAGGCACAATTGAACAATGCCAGCAGCATAAGATAGCGCCAATGGCTTGGTCACCACTAGGTGGCGGCTCCATCTTCACTGCTGAAGATGAGCGTTCCATTCGCGTTCGAAACAAGCTAACAGAAATCGGTGAAGAAATTGGAGCGAAATCGTTAGATCAAGTTGTCTATGCTTGGTTACTAGCTCACCCAGCTACTATTATGCCGATTGTCGGGTCTGGAAAAATGAACCGCATTGATGTAGCTATTCAAGCGTTGGACTTAAAGGTGAATCGCATGCAGTGGTTCCAAATTTTAGAGGCTTCTAAAGGACGACCTGTTGATTAAACCTATTTAGATAATTTCTTTTCTAACACGTAGATTTCAACAATTTAATTCAATGCACTCCGAGGCTGAGAAATAAGTAATTCAGCCAATGATAAACCTGAACGGTTGAGAGTTCCTCACTTTTAATCGTTCAGGTTTTTTATTGATTGTGAAAACAATGTTGAAAATAGGCTGGAATGAAGCGTAGCGTAGGACACTCGACTCCTGCGGGAAAGAGAGGGAAAACTGAGATCCCAAAGCGCAGGGAGGAAGCTCTGGTTCCTCCCCCCGGAAAGCGAGTGGCCATAGCGCAATGGAACGAACGTGTTCTGACAACGTAAAGAGGTGCGAAAAGGGAGTGTTGGTATTTTTGGAAATTTGTTTTGTTATGCCCACCCTCTTCTTATGATTTATTAGTGAAATTTTCGAAATTGTCTTGTATAATATACAAAAATCAGATAAATTAGATAATAAGATTAAATTTCATCTTTATCGTTCGTTTCTTTTTAAGTAAACATATCGCAGAATGAACTAAAATAATAATCATATATGGATTCTTATCACGAGAGGTGGAGGGACTGGCCCTTTGAAACCTCAGCAACCAGTCGAAATGACATGGTGCTAAATCCAGCAAGCAAATCGCTTGGAAGATAAGAAGAAGAAATAAAGTCTTCTTCTTACAGAAGGCTTTTTTTGTTAATTCATTTTCTTTTTTTATTTGAACACAACTGATAACAGATGAAATAGAACGTTTAAGGAGGTTTTCAAATGGGGTTACTTGAAGATTTACAATCACGCATTTTAATAGGAGATGGTGCAACTGGTACCCTTCTGTATTCACATGGAATTGATAGCTGCTTTGAAGAGCTAAACATCACAAAAAAAGAAGAGATTCAGCGCATTCATCGTGCATATGTAGAAGCAGGTGCAGATGTCATTCAAACCAATACATATGCTGCCAATTATCAAAAGCTTGCACGATATGGTTTAGAAGATGCTGTCAAAGATATTAACATTTCAGCCGTCAGAATTGCAAAGCAAGCTGCTAAGAAAGATGCATACGTGGTCGGTACACTAGGAGGCATTCGCTCATTTCAAAAAAATTCCATCTCAACAGAAGAAGTAAAACGAAGCATTCGCGAGCAGCTATTTTGGCTGTTAAATGAAGGCGTTGACGGCTTGCTATTTGAAACATACTACGATTTTGAAGAATTAAAAACGGTGTTGTCCTTGGCTAGAAAAGAGACATCAAAACCAATCATTACGCATGTTTCACTCCATGATATTGGCGTATTGCAAAATGGAACATCCCTTTATGATGCGTTTCAAGAGTTAGAATCTTTAGGTGCAGATGTTGTCGGTCTGAACTGTCGTTTAGGCCCTTCTCATATGATTCAATCGCTTGAAGAAGTTCCGCTTTTAGATCGTGCTTTCTTATCAGCTTATCCAAATGCAAGCTTACCAGCTTATGTAGAAGGAAAAGTGGAGTACGCTACAAATCAAGATTATTTCGTTGAAAGCGCCAAAGCTTTTCGCAATCAAGGCGTTCGTTTAGTAGGTGGATGCTGCGGTACTACGCCCGCTCATGTTCAAGCGATGTCACAAGCATTGAAGCATGAAAAGCCTATTACGCAAAAGAAAGTAAAGATTAGACCAGTTGTAGAAATCAAAGAACAAGAACAAACAAAGGAACCACACCTCCATGATCTTGTGAAAGAAAGGCGTTCAATTATCGTTGAGCTTGATCCACCAAAACAGCTCGGACCAACAAAATTTTTAGATGGTGCAAAAGCTCTTCATAAGGCTGGTGTTGATGCGGTTACCCTTGCAGATAATTCTTTGGCATCACCTCGAGTAAGCAACTTAGCAATGGCATCGCTTATCCAGCAGCAAACGGATGCTCGACCGCTTGTTCATATTACGTGTCGTGACCGTAACTTAATCGGACTTCAATCCCATTTAATGGGACTTCATACACTTGGCATTAACCAAGTATTAGCCATTACAGGAGATCCATCAAAGATTGGAGATTTCCCTGGAGCTACGTCCGTTTATGATGTCTCTTCATTCGATTTAATTAGCTTAATTGCTCAATTTAATGAAGGATTATCCTATTCAGGAAAGCCACTTGGACAAAAAACCAATTTTTCAATCGCAGCGGCATTTAACCCAAACGTTCGACATTTAGACCGTGCAGTTGTCAGACTTGAAAAGAAAATTTCATACGGTGCTCACTATTTTATTACACAGCCGCTATACTCAACAAAACAAATTGAAGAAGTGTACGAAGCAACGAAACATTTAGATGCTCCAATTTATATCGGCATCATGCCACTAACAAGTGCTCGTAACGCTCGCTTCATTCATCATGAAGTACCCGGAATTAAATTGTCGGAAGATATTTTAGCACGCATGGATGCTACTGGAGAAGATCGAATTAAAGGTGAAGTTGAAGGATTAGCAATTGCAAAAGACTTAATCGATACTGCCTATGAATTATTTAATGGTATCTATTTGATTACACCGTTTTTGCGCTACGAAATGACCGAGATTTTAACTCGTTATATCAACGATAAACAGCTTGTAACGACAGAAAGGAAGAACTAAATGACCTCATTAATTCAAGAACAATTACAAAAGCGAATATTAATTATTGATGGTGCAATGGGAACCATGATTCAAGACGCAAATTTAACAGCTGCTGATTTTGGTGGCGAAGAGTACGATGGTTGTAATGAGTATTTAACCCTAACAGCTCCTCACGTTATTCAGCGTATTCACGAAGAATATTTCGCTGCAGGTGCTGATATTATTGAAACCAATACGTTTGGCTCTACTTCCATTGTATTAGATGAGTACGATTTAGGTCACCTTGCCTACGAGCTAAACATCGAAGCTGTAAAGCTAGCGGTGGCAGCACGAGATAAGTTTTCAACGCCTGAGTGGCCAAGGTTTGTAGCCGGAGCTATTGGTCCTACAACAAAAACATTGTCGGTAACGGGCGGAGTTACCTTTCAAGAATTGGTCGAGTCGTACGAAGAACAAGTTCGTGGATTATTAGACGGTGGCGTTGACCTCCTTCTGGTGGAGACGTGTCAAGATATGCTAAACGTAAAAGCCGCTTTTTTAGGAATTACAGCTGCATTTGAAGCATCGGGCAAAGAGCTTCCTATTATGATTTCAGGAACAATCGAACCGATGGGAACGACGCTGGCGGGCCAAGATATTGAATCTTTCTATCTATCATTAGAGCATATCAAGCCTCTATCTGTTGGCTTAAATTGTGCTACTGGCCCTGAGTTTATGACGGATCATATTCGCTCTTTATCTGAATTAGCAACGTCTGCTGTTAGCTGTTACCCAAATGCTGGCCTTCCAGATGAAGAAGGTAACTACCATGAATCACCTGAACTTCTTGCTCAAAAAATTAAAAGCTTTGCGGACAAAGGTTGGTTGAATTTTGTTGGTGGCTGTTGCGGTACTACGCCTGCTCACATTAAGGCGTTGGCTGAAGCTGTGAAAGACGTCTCTCCTCGTCCATTAAATCGACCTGAGCATAACCATGCTGTTTCTGGAATTGAGTCATTAATTTACGATGACTCCATGCGTCCTTTGTTTGTAGGTGAACGTACCAACGTTATCGGCTCACGTAAATTTAAGCGCCTTATTGCAGAAGGAAAGATTGAAGAAGCTTCTGAAATCGCGCGCGCTCAAGTAAAAAATGGTGCACATGTTATTGATATTTGCTTAGCCGATCCCGATCGCGATGAAATTGAAGATATGGAACTGTTTATCCAAGAGGTTGTGAAAAAAGTCAAAGTCCCTCTTGTTATTGATTCAACGGACGAAGCCGTAATTGAACGTGCCCTCACCTACTCACAGGGTAAAGCAATTATTAACTCCATTAACTTAGAAGATGGCGAAGAGCGGTTCGATGCCATCTTACCGCTTGTAAAAAAATTCGGTGCTGCTCTTGTGGTTGGTACAATTGATGAAGAAGGTATGGCGGTTACCGCTGAGCGAAAGCTTGAAATTGCGAAGCGCTCACACGATTTACTGGTTCAAAAACATGGATTCAACCCTAAAGATATTATTTTTGATCCGCTTGTTTTCCCTGTTGGTACAGGTGACGAACAGTATATTGGCTCTGCGGAAGAAACGGTAAAAGGAATTAAAATGATTAAAGAAGCATTGCCTGACTGTCAAACAATTCTCGGCGTCAGTAACGTATCGTTTGGCTTACCGCCTGTTGGGCGTGAAGTGCTAAACGCTGTATACCTCTATCACTGTACGCAAGCTGGTCTTGACTATGCCATTGTAAATACTGAAAAGTTAGAGCGCTATGCGTCCATCCCTGAAGCAGAAATTAAGCTAGCAGACGCGTTACTGTTTACTACTAACGATGAAACGTTAAGCTCGTTTACAGACTTTTATCGTGATAAAAAGAAAGAGTCAAAAATCGAAGTATCGAATTTAAACCTTGAAGAACGTTTAGCTATGTATATTGTAGAAGGAACAAAAGAAGGACTGCTCCCGGATCTGCAAGAAGCGCTTGCTAAATATGATGACCCATTGGATATTATTAACGGTCCATTAATGAATGGAATGGCAGAGGTTGGGCGCTTGTTTAATGATAACCAGCTAATCGTCGCCGAAGTTCTCCAAAGTGCTGAAGTCATGAAAGCATCCGTTGCCTTTTTAGAGCCGCATATGGAAGCGTCAGAAAACGATTCTGGTAAAGGGAAAGTGATTTTAGCTACAGTTAAAGGTGATGTACATGATATCGGTAAAAATTTAGTCGACATTATTTTAAGCAACAACGGATTTAAAGTGGTCGATTTAGGAATTAAAGTAACGCCTCAACAGCTCATTGAAGCTGTGCAAAAGGAAAAGCCTGATATCATTGGGTTATCCGGCCTACTAGTAAAATCAGCTCAGCAGATGGTATTAACAGCTCAGGATCTTACACAATCTAAGATCAACGTGCCTATTATGGTAGGAGGCGCTGCGCTATCTCGTAAGTTTACTGATTTTAAAATTGCACCTGAATACGAAGGTGCTGTTCTATATGCTAAAGACGCAATGGATGGCTTATCGCTTGCCAATAAGCTTCAGGACAAAGAAGAGATTACACAGCTTCTTGAAGATTTAAAAGCTCGTCAAGAAAAGAAAGTCACGTTTAAAGAGCGAAAACATCAGGAAAACACAACTGCAACAGCCGTGTTACAACGGTCTGCTGTATCAACGGATGCTCCGGTGTTTATTCCATCTGATTTAAAACGTCACGTTGTGAAGCATTACGATTTGGCGCAAGTTTTACCCTACATTAACTGGCAAATGCTTTTAGGCCATCATCTGGGACTTAAAGGTAAAGTTAATAAATTACTTGCTGAAAAAGATGAACGAGCCGTTCAATTAAAAGAAACGGTAGATGAATTGCTGGAATTAGCTCTAAAGGAAAACTTAATTAAGCCAGCTGTTATCTATCAATTCTTCCCTGCGCAGTCAGATGGAAATGATTTAATTATCTATGACCCTTCTGACCAGAAGACAGAAATTGAGCGCTTCACGTTCCCGCGTCAAGAGAAAGGACAGTTCTTGTGCTTATCTGATTTTGCCAAGCCTGTTGAGAAAGAAATGGATTATGTCTGCTTCTTCTCAGTTACAGCCGGTACAGGAATCCGCGAACGTGCCGCTCAGTTTAAAGAAAACGGTGAGTTTCTAAAGAGTCACGTTTTCCAAGCGCTAGCACTTGAACTAGCAGAAGGCTTGGCAGAACGTGTTCATCAACAAATTCGAGACCGTTGGGGCTTCCCTGACTCTCCAGATTTTACTATGGCAGAAAGATTTTCAGCTAAGTATCAAGGACAACGCTTCTCTTTTGGCTACCCGGCATGTCCAGACTTAGAAGATCAAGCCAAGCTATTTAAGTTGATTGAGCCTGAAGATATAGGTATTCAACTTACGGACGGCTTTATGATGGAGCCTGAGGCTTCCGTTACCGCTCTTGTGTTCGCTCATCCAGAAGCTAAATATTTTAACGTCCTATAATAAATAAAGAAAAATCCATCGTTATCTAACGGTGGATTTTTCCTATTCAAACATTAAAAAACTAAAAAAATTAACTTTTCTAAAAAAATACCTTGTCACCTCCTCTGACATTTGTTAGGATAAGAATATTAAATTTTCAAACAATTAAAACTTTTATTTTTTAGGAGGATGTTCACATGGTTACTTTTTTCGCTTCTATTGCCCTTTTAATCGGGGGATATGCCATTTACTCAAAAGTGGTTGAGCGAATTTTCGTTATAGATCCAAACAAACAAACACCAGCGTATGAAAAGTTTGATTCATTAGACTACGTTCCGATGAAATGGTGGAAAGGTTCATTAATTCAACTCTTAAACATCGCAGGTCTTGGCCCCATCTTCGGAGCCGTTATGGGCGCTTTATACGGACCGGTAGCGTTCATCTGGATTGTCATCGGCTGTATCTTTGCAGGAGCTGTACATGATTACTTCTCTGGTATGCTATCTCTTCGCCATGGTGGAGCACAGTACCCAGCTCTAGTTGGTAAATATCTTGGAGCAAATATGAGAAAGATCATCAATGTCGTTTCTCTTGTGCTTATGATTTTAGTAGCGGCAGCTTTCACAGCTGGTCCAGCTCAGTTAATTACAAGCGTTACATCTTTACCTTTTATCGTATCGCTAATTATTATTTTTGCTTACTTTATTTTAGCGACGGTCCTACCTGTTAATAAAATTATTGGAAGAATTTATCCTTTATTCGGTGCAGTATTGATTTTCATGGCTGTCTCAATTGCATTTGCACTTATTTTCATTTCAAAAGAATCTGTACCAAATTTAACATTAGAAAACCTTCATCCACAAGAGCTGCCGATTTGGCCTCTATTAATGGTAACTATCTCATGTGGTGCTATTTCGGGCTTTCACTGTACGCAAAGTCCAATTGTTGCTCGTACACTAAAAAATGAAAAAGACGGACGCAAAGTATTTTTCGGCGCGATGATTGGAGAAGGAGTTATCACCTTAATTTGGGCAGCAGCTGCAATGACATTCTTCAACGGAACAGGTGGCCTTCAAGAAGCACTTGCTGCTGGTGGACCATCTGCGGTAGTAAATGAAATCTCAACATCGTGGCTTGGAACATTAGGAGGCATTCTCGCTATTTTAGGTGTTATCATTCTACCAATTACAACTGGGGATACGGCATTACGTTCATCTCGTATGATTTTAGAGGATCTTGTTAGTAAGAACCATAAAGAAGAAAAAGGAAATAAAAAAGCAACGTTTATTTATACATTATCCGTTGCGGTTCCAGCTTTTTATCTATCAACAATTGATTATTCATTCCTTTGGAGATACGTTGGCTGGACCAATCAAGTCGTTGCCACTGTCATGCTATGGACAGCTACCATTTACTTGCTTCAACATGCTAAAAACCATTGGATTTGCGGAATTCCATCTATGTTTATGACGGCGGTAGTTTGTTGCTATATCTTCTATGCTCCAGAAGGTTTAGGGTTAGATTATGGTTTATCAATGGGTATTGGTACAGTTCTTACTTTATTCGTAGGCGGTTGGTATATTAAACAGATTCGTACTTATACTAATCAAAACATTAATACACAAGTAGCATGATAAAAAGGCTTCCGATTCGAGGAAGCCTTTTTATATGAAATACAAGCGTTTTCTTGATACAATAAATACGCATGTATACTACTATTTATAAGAATATGACCGGTTCATTGAAAGGAGCTTTTTTAAGTTGATCAAACTATTTGTCAGCGACCTTGACGGTACGTTGCTTCATCAGGAAAAATATGTTGAAACACATAATATTGAAGCGTTAGTAAAGCTTCAAGAAAGCAATATTGATGTTTGTTTAGCATCAGGACGAATGGATAGTGAAATTCTAAAAATTTCGTCTGATATTCAAAATAACTTTCATCGAATTAGTCAAAATGGTGCGTTTGTTTGGACAAGAGATAATCATTCACTACACGCTAAGGTATTTGAAAGTGAGTTAGCTTCCAGCCTATACAAACAAACGCTAAATCCTAACCACGTCGTCTTAGTTTGTTCAAACGATACGAACTATGTAGAAACGAAAACCGACGTCATTAATGAAATTGAAAAGCATATGTTTTTCCCAATTGAGGAGCAGGAAAATATGCTCGACTCTTTTGGATTAAACCTCTCGCCATCTAAAATTACAATCCTTGGAGACCACTCAGAATTGGTAGCTCTTCAAGCTGATTTAACACATCAGTTTAAAGAGCAAATTGATGCCTACATTTCTGCCAAAAACTGTTTGGATATCATGCCAAAGCACATCAGCAAAGGAAATGCTATTCAAATCTTACTAGATCATTTAGGTTTACAACCTGAAGAAGTAGCATGCGTGGGTGATTCCTTTAATGATATTCCAATGTTTCACTTAACGCCGAATAGCTTTGCGATGGCCACAGCTCCTGAAGAAGTGAAAAAACACGCTTCTGCTGTTGTTTCATCCGTCAGTGAAGCAGCGGAAATTGTTTTAGCACGAAATAATAGCATCCCTACTAAATAAGAAAAAGTGCGAAGCGCCTGCCTCGCACTTTTTTAATGTCTCTTCCAAACTGCCCGGAGGTATTCTCCTAGGCTGTGCTGAGCACCATTACCTGTCTTGCCTGCTTTTACAAGAGCCTGAATACGTTCTCTCCTAACAATCGTTAAGATCAGCGTCATAAAAAACAGAATGGAAATTCCCATTACAAATAGCGCTAATAATGATGCTACAATGGTTTCTGGCATTGTTAAAGATGACAAATTTACCTCTCTCCTTTCTTTTTGTACAAAGGAAGGAGTTAGTTGAATCGCTTATCCTAAAAGATTCTTCTGTTCATATTCATTCTTTGCATACGATTTTAAATCCTGAATTTCTTGATATGCCCCTTCAAGACCTTGCTGTTTTGCTTTTTGATTCATATGGTTATACACCATCTTCACCTTACACACTGTTGCTTTAAGAGATGTTTCTGGGTTAGCATCTTCTTTTAAATGAACATTTGCCAAATCTACAATGGAGCGAGCTAATAACTCGACGCTATTGCGCAGCTCAACTTCGTTATAGACCGCACGATCTTGAAGCTTAAAACGAATAATCTCATTTGCTAACTCCCTCACACGTACAAACTGCTGCTGTTCATTCATAGTATTTCCGCAGTAAGAAACTTATACCCCACTCTTTAGGCGTAATAAGTAACTAGACTTCTTACCGCTGAGCTCCCCCTTTTATTAGGCCTAGTCTGCTTTTGATAAATAAAAAACGCTTTTCTTATGTTATTTTACTATTAGATATTCGATAAAATAACTGCGTTTCCCTTTATCTCTTTCCCTTTAATTGCCGACATATTTTGCTTCTATTCCGACTTTAAATGCGCCAAAACATGATAAACAAACAGTAAAATCCCAACTGTTGTTAAAGTAGCTTCTACTGTTATAATAAGCGTCATGCTTTACGTATTAAGCACAGTCATCAAAAATAATCCTATCATCATAGGAAGCCCTAAGTTGTGCAACCACGCATGAATTTTGTCTACCTTATTCCTTCTTTTAGAAGTTTAAAATCATCCATTCAAATAAAAAAGCAGCTGGCAATCCAGCTGCTTAACTTTATGCAATATAATGTAAAACAAAGTTCAAGAAAAATAACAACGCAATTACGTACATGAAAGCGGATACTTCACGCATTCTGCCGATTGCAAGCTTTAAAAGCGGGTATGCAATAAAACCAAAAGCGATACCATCAGCAATGCTGTACGTGAGCGGAATTAGAGCGATAATTAAAAACGCTGGGAAACCTTCTGATAGATCTTGGAGGTTGATGTTCTTGATATTTTGAATCATCAAACCACCAATAACAATCAAAATCGGTGCAATTGCACTATCTGGAATAAGCTTAATAAATGGAATAAAGAACAGTGAGCTTAAAAATAACACGCCTGTAATTAAAGACGTAAGTCCCGTTCTTCCACCTGCTGCAATACCTGATGCTCCTTCAACTGAAGCAACAGTTGGGCTCGTGCCAAGGAGACCTGCCAAAGAGGCAGAAACAGCGTTTGCTTGAAAAGCTTTTGAAAACTTTTCCTGTTGGTCCATCATGCCTAATTGGCCATGAATTAATCCAATGTTCTCGAATACAAGTACCATGGTTAGCGAGAACACCGCAGCCCAAAACGTAATTTGTCCAAGCGCTGTAAACGAAAAGGCACCGAAACCTGCAAAAAATTCTTGAAAGCTTGTAGAGGTGCTGCCGTTCGATTGATTTTGAACACCAAACAACATTGCAATAAGCGTTCCAGCAATCATGCTGAGCAAAAAGTTTCCGCGTATATTTCGAATAAATAACACAATTGTAATCATCAATGTCAACAACGTACTAAGCACAAACGGATCTGATAGATTCCCTAATGCAACAAACGTTGTATCACTTGGAATAACCAATCCACCTTTTTGAAGCCCAATAAATGTTAAGAATAACCCGACTCCAACGGTAATTGCTTCTTTTAAAGAGTGCGGAATCGCAGCCACAAGCTTTGCAGATAGCCTTGAAAATGCAAGTAAAGTGAACAAAACGCCGGATATAAATACGGCAGCTAGTCCTTCTTGCCACGTTAATCCCATTGACTGTACCATTGTATACGTAAACAACGCGTTGATTCCCATACCTGGAACCAAAATAAGCGGGGCGTTTGCCCAAAACGCCATCAGTAAACAACCAATGACCGATACAGCCACCGTCGCAAAAATACCTGCTTCTAATGGGATGCCTGCATCTGATAAAATAGTTGAATTAATCGCAATGATATATACAATTGATAAAAAGGAAATAACGCCCGCAACGCTTTCTTTTCCAAGCGTTGTGTTATGATGCTTCAATTGAAACAAATTTTCTAATAACGCTTTCAAATTTTCTTCCTTCTTTTCTCAATATCCCTCACCCACCCAGTGTCTAAAAAAGCCACCGTGGCTATTATAGCAAAATCCGTGGCGGTTGCAAGAGAAATTTTACGTTTTCTACAGTATCGACTTCTACTGCATTTATAGTATCGGCATTTTTTGCATGCTTATCGATAACATCTTTTACTAATCGCTGTATTAAAAAATAAGCAATCCTAATGAAATAATGACGCCGCTTACTAACAAAATCATGACGCAATATCCCATGATATCTTTTGCTTTTAACCCAGCGATTGCAAGAGCAGGAAGCGCCCAAAATGGCTGAATCATATTCGTCCAAGCATCTCCCCAGGCTACTGCCATGGCAGCTTTTGCAGTTGGTACATCTAAAGCTTGAGCTGCGTCTAAAACTACCGGAGCCTGAACTGCCCACTGCCCTCCGCCGGACGGTACAAAAAAGTTAACAATTCCAGCACTCCAAAAAACAAACATCGCAAACGTTGTTTCAGTTGAAATCGAAACAAATGTTTCTGAAATCACAGTTGCTAACCCTGAAGATACCATGATGCCCATCAGCCCTGCATAGAATGGAAATTGAATAATAATGCCGCTTGTTCCTTTCACAGCTTCTGTTACCGCTTTCAAAAAATTACGAGGCGTTCCATGAAATAAAATTCCCAGAAACAGAAACAAAAAATTGACAATATCTAAATTTAATAAAAGTCCTTTTTCCACGAAGTAATAACCTAAAAATACGATTCCCGCAGCCCCAATTGTCAATGAAATAATTCGGCTATTCTCTAAACGTGCTGCGGGCGTCATATGCTCAACTTCAGCCGATGCTGCTTGAAAGTCTTTTAACAGGTCAGGATCTACTACAAATGCTTCTTCCTTTGGTGGCATCATTAATCTATTCACAATCGGTACGGCTACAAACAAGGCGGCTACAATCACTAAGTTAAATGTAGAAAAAATGGTTTGACTTGTTGGAATAAGTCCAATCATGTCTTCTGCAAAATGACCAGGTGTCGCAATCGTTAAAGGAACAGAACCGGAAAGTCCTCCATGCCAAATGACAAAGCCGCTGTATGCACTCGCAATTAATAAACGATAGTCGACATACTTCACTTGTTTCGCTAATTCCTTTGAAAATAACGCACCTACAACCAGCCCAAATCCCCAGTTTATAAAGCTTGCTAGTAATGAGATAATCGATACAAGTACCACTGCTTGTCCTGGAGTCGAAGGCAAGCTAGCAAGGCGCGTTAATCCTTTTTCACATAAAGGACTGCTTGCTAATACGTGCCCCGTAACTAATACTAGAATCATTTGCATAGAAAAAGCTAATAACCCCCAGAAACCTTCTCCCCAGTACTGCACTAGATTTATTGGGGTACTATCTGTAAAGATAAGCCCAAATCCAAACACTGCAAATGTTAGGATAATGACAAATAAAAATGGATCTGGTAAATACCTTTGCATAATCCCATTAAAAAAACCAACTATGTGTTTCATAGAAGTTCCCCCTTATTCGACTTTTTCTGACGTCATGTATGATATTCGCTTTTTTTATTCTTTTTTCCTTTAAAACAGGAAAAGAAGTGAACCACCGCTCACTCCTTTTCTTTAAAAATCATGTTATACGATATTGCATATATTTCCTTATTCAGTTCACATGGGCATAAGCGGGATTTTTTAACATTTAAACTTATAACCCTTGACAAGTTTAAACGTTATGTTTAGAATTAACTTCCCTAGATTTGAAATATATAAGTGTACAATGTTAGAAATAGTTAGTCTTCCCTGTAATGAAGCACGCCCTGTGGGCGTGCTTCATTTTCATTTATTGAAATAAATACATATCTCAATTCCCCCAGGTAATACTACTACCATCTTTTTATGACTGGAGAAGGATGTCATTACAGTAAATGCGCTTTGTCCTGGTTATGTAGATACGCCACTTGTTCGTAACCAACTTCAAGACTTAGCTAAAACACGTAACATCTCACTTGAGAAAGTATTAGAACAAGTAATCTACCCCCTCGTTCCACATCAGCGTTTGCTAACAGTTGATGAAATTGCTGATTATGCACTTTTCCTAGCAAGCGATAAAGCGAAAGAAGTGCCAGGCCAAGCCATTGTAATGGACGGCGGGTATACAGCTCAGTAAAAAATGACATAAAAAAGGCGATGAATTTTGCGTTCATCGCCCATTTTATGAAAAGGATAAAATGATTGCATCTTTATAATGGAAAACCCTTTTTTGACCATTAGTTTAAGGCTTATTCTCCCCTTTATAAACCTCAAAACGCGCTATTATTGTATAAAGTCATCTCCCCAAACAACTTTATACAAACCGAACTGAAATCGCTTACAATCTTAACTTTATGAAATCATTTCCTTTTCGTTCTATGTTCATTAAACACTAATTTTTTCAAAATAGCAACCCTTTTTATCGGATTTCTTTAAGTATGTTCTAAAAGATGATATTTTTATATGAAGTCCTCATATTTTATTGAAATATGGGGAAATGATACGTAAGAAGGAGTGACAATTATGAGTGAAAACATCGAAGAATATTTAGAAAGAGGACTATATGGCACCCAAGAAACAAAGCAAGCTGAGCGTAAATACTTCCTCACTGCTTTACGTGAACGAATTGAAATTGCTCTAACTAAGGGACAGGTAATGAAGCCAACCGTTTATAAAGAGGTTGAAACAACCATCACTAACGTTCAAAGTGGACAAGTCTTTTTAAACGGAACGATTTCCTACTCTTTTTTATCAAAATATATTCAAATAGCAAACAAACATAACGTTCCTTTTACTATTGTACAAAATCTAGAAGCTGATACAGATATCGGACTCGTGGTCACAGGGTCAAAAGGTTCCACAGAAAATGAAATTTTTATCAAAAATTAAAGAGGCTGGGACATAAGTAATTCAGCCAATGATAAACCTGAACGATTGAGAGTTTCTCACTTTTAATCGTTCAGGTTTTTTGTTGATTGTGAAAACAATGTTGGAAACAGGGTGGAATGGAGCGTAGGACACTCGACTCCTGCGGGAAAGAGAGGGAAAACTGAGATCCCGCAGCGCAGCGAGGAAGCTCAGGTTCCTCCCCGCGGAAAGCGAGTGGCCGTAGCGCAATGGAACGAACGTGTTCAGACAAACCAAAGAGATTGGAACAGCTATTGTTCGTCTCTTAGAAGCAATCATTTTGTTATGTCCCAAACTTTTTCTTTATTTTGCAAATACATGATTTCCAATTGTTTTTACAACTTGACGAGAGCGAATCCAATCATCTGTCGCTGTGTCAGGGTTATAAAAGTAAATGGAATCATTTAAGCGATCTTTTCTCATTAGTGCCTCTTCCACTGCACGGTGTGCTTCATCAGATGCTGGCTTATTAATTGAGCCGTTTTGAACAGGAGAAAACGCATAGCTAGTCCCTACCACTTCCATAATTACTCCGTTAACACTGTTTGGAAACTGCTGTGACTCTACACGATTTAGGACAACGATAGCTACACCTAATTTTCCTTCATACGACTCACCTTTTGCTTCCGCTTCTACTAAGCGTGCCAACAAATCTTTCTCTCCTTGAGAAATGGCCATTCCTTCAGGAGCCGGCTGTGTTTCTGCCTTAACTTCTTCTACTTCAGCAGGTTGGCTTACTTCTTCCGTTTCAACCGCTTTAACGGCTTTCTCTTCTTCAGCTACTTTTGACTCTGAAATTAGCCCATCAGTATCTCGACCGTTTGGCTTTTCTGGAATACGAAGCGTTTCCCCTTCATAAATCCATTCGTCTGTACGATTATTTTCGTCCATTATATCTGCAATGGTTACACCATATTGTTTACTTAACTGCCCAAGGGTATCTCCCTTAATGACTTTATATTTCGTTTCTGCTACTGCGACTGACTGAACGCTTCCAAGAGCAAACATAGCAGTTAGCATCATGAATAAAGACTTAACATAACTCTTTTTCATGCGGTAATACCTCCTGAAAATTCGTATGGTACTACTCTAACATAGCGTAGTACCTCTTTCACCGAACGATTCCTTTACATTTCTTTTAGTTTGATTAATAACATTACGAATCAAACACGATTATGACAATAATCCTATATATTTGTCATAATGAAGGAATTTTTTTGTGCAAGGAGGTAGGTATTACCTTGTTTATATTTCCCTTTTCAGACTTTTGACTCACTTCAAAATCATTTCAATTCTAGAAATAAATGCACATTTAACTACTCTATAACTACATTTGCTGAAAGAAGCAATTATTCGAAACGAACTCTATGCCACACCTTTCCCCCAAGATATTGTGAGTAAAACAACTCCTATCAGGCAAAGTCATCATTCGTTATGTGAAACTTTCCTCTTAGAAAATCGAATTAAAAAGATATAGAGTATGACTTCTCCTTTTCCTTAAAAGTCCTGTGATTGAAGCGAACTATCTGAAGTGAGAATCACGACTCATTGTGCGCGTTCTGCCCTCTTTCACACCCAAACAATACATAGAGATAAGTAGTTTTCCCACTACTCGAAGAAGCCTGTGATTGCAACGAAGGATGAGAGACTCCTGCAGGACTAGCGAGTGCTCTGAGACCCGGCAAGTTTACGAGGAGGCTTAGGCTTAGACCGAGCCTTGCGGAAAGGGAGCAGCCGGAGTAGAAATCACGACCCATTGTATGCGTTCTTTCTTCTTTCAAAACAAAAAAGATGAAGCGCAAATTTACACGCTTCATCTTCTTTAATCTTCAAGCTCTATTTCTACAACATCATAGAAATCAATTACTAGCTTAGCACCTGTATCGTCCATAAACGTAAACGCAGATTGATCGTCTGATAAATCCAGGACATAACCTGACAGTAGCTGTTCACTATTATCATAAACCGTTGTTAATGAAACCTTTTTGTGCTCAACAAACGCTTCTTCTAATAATGAATGGAGGTCGTACTCCCGGTCGTCAGCTGGCCGGTTTGTTAACAGCATCCCATATGTCATCTGTCCATTTTTATCTTTCCATATATAATCTGCAAAATAAAATGGTGCTGTACTTTTTCGAAAATCGTCCATGTAATCCCTCCTATAGCTACACATTACTTTCATTATATAAGCGTCTGCTCAAGAAAGCTAGCGTTTCAACTTAACTACGAGGCGTTTCGGTATAATAATACGTAAAGTTCCCACCTCGACCAGCTACTCCGCGAAAATGCTTGAAATCCTCTCTTCTTACAAGCACAGGTTGAAACCCTAAAAAATCCTCTTTACGAACGTGTAGCTCTTGAATCTCGCCGTCACGGAGAGCATCTAACTGCTTCATTACTTCCTCTTCGTTCATTTATATGTACTCCTTTCTACGAAAAGTCCTTTAACCATTCTTTTAGTTTATCATACTGTTCTGCAGCTTCTTCATATCCTTGCTTATACAAAACGTCTAACTTTGATCGGTCTTTCTCCATTCGCCCTACTACCAGTGGCTTCTGTGGACGAATCACAAATATATTTCCTGCTTCCTCCTGCTCATCGATATAAGCAAGCGTATCATTATAAAGCTTATAGCGGTTCTCTAATGCCTTAACTAAACCTGGATACTTACGATAATAACGCTTTGTAAACCAAGATGAACTGGATTTTTTCTTTTGGTATCCTTTATTTCGTGTTAACACTACAATATTTTTCTTAAATCCATCACTCTCTGCTTTTTTTACTGGAATTGGATCGCTGATTCCCCCGTCTAACAGCTGTTTACCACCATACTCCACAACTTTTGACACAAATGGAAGCGAGCTTGATGCGCGAATAATGGTCAACAAATCGTCCTCATGATTGTCAAAATAAACAGGCTTTCCCGTTACGCAGTCCGTTGTGCCTACTACAAGCTGTTCAGTTCGCTTGTGAAAAGAATCAAAATCAAATGGAAGTAAGCTGGTTGGAATTTCTTCAAATACAAAATCCATCCCAAACATCTCACGCGTCTTAAAATAATTTCGCAGTGACAAATAACGTGGATCATCTATATAATCTAGATTAGCTCGACGGCTTCTTCCTACTTGTCGTGATAAATAGGA
Organism: Priestia sp. KCTC 13724; assembly: GCF_056820425.1. NCBI lineage: Bacteria > Bacillati > Bacillota > Bacilli > Caryophanales > Bacillaceae > Priestia > Priestia sp. KCTC 13724. The sequence continues at coordinate 21,570 of NZ_JBXDLD010000036.1, forward strand.
AGTTGCATGACAGGCTCCCGCCGAAACACCAATCACATAAGGTAAATATAAATCTTGTTCCATAAAGTAATCAAGTACCCCCGTTGTATAAAGGCCTCTCATACCGCCACCTTCTAATACTAACCCTGTATTTCTCATAATAATTGACACCTTCTATTTCTAATGTTTTAATCATTAAATAATCCTACATGTCAGTACTATATCGAATTACCCTCCTTTTGTCGAAGAATTCACTTAAAAAAACGTCTTTTTTTACATTTTTAAAAAAACATCTTTACTAATTAACCAATTTAAGGCAAAATTGAGAAAAAGAAAATAGAAAGCGTTAACTAGGTTTACTTTTATAAATTTTCTGAAAATAATCTAATGAAGGAGCGATTGCGATGAAAATTGCAGAGGTAGGAAACGTAATTGAATTTAAAAATGGTTTAAAAGGTATTGTAGAAAAGGTAAATGAGAACTCTGTAATTGTTGACCTAACTTATATGACTAACTATCGTGATTTAGACTTAGAACAGCGCACGGTTGTAAACCATAAAAACTACACCATTATCAATCATGCGATGTAACAAATAACCACCCAGTACTTTGTACTGGGTGGTTATTTGTTACAAATCTTTTCCTTTTGCTCTTTACTTAAAATACCGAGTTTGTACAACATATACGCATATTGTTGTGCTTTTTTAGCCGATTTCATTTCCTTCCTCCTCATGCTTTTACTTTATTATATTCACACAACTAAAAAAGTTTCCTTAAGGAAAGAAAAATAGCTTCCTCTAAAAAAAGAAAAAAGCCTCTAAATTCGAGGCTTTTACTTTGCAATCACTTTTTTACCATTTGTAAATGAGTAATAACATTCTCCTGTGAAAATATCTTGACTTTCATGGATATGAACCCCTGCTTTATCTTCCATAGCCGCTTTCATCATTGCTTTTGCAACATTGTAAGCTTTAATTGGTCGATATTTCTTCCATTTACCAATTAGGCAGAATGAGCAAGACTTAAGAGTGTATTCCCCTACTTTTTCAAACAAACGAAACTCATCGCGTTTGCCTAATAGTAGCGATGGACGGAAGAAATGCGTAGATCGAATGTACAGACTCGCAATATCTTCTTCCACCTGACCTTTTACCTTACTGTAAAAGAAAGGAGAACGAAGATCAGCACCAATTGCTGTAACGGTTAAAAAGTTTTGGCAGCGATTTGCTTCGGCACATTTTGCTGCTTTTAGTGGGAATTCATAGTCCACTTTAATAAATTTCGATTTTGTTTTTGCTTTCTTCATCGTTGTGCCTAAACAACAATATACATCATCAACTGCAAAATCTTTCTCATACTTTTCAAGCTCTGCAAAATCAATTTCGAGCTGACGTAGCTTTTCATGTTCAACCGGCAGTGCCTTTCGAACAAGTACTGTCACATGGCTATATGAGCGATTATCTAAAAGCAACTGTAAAAGTTCTTGACCAATAAGGCCACTTGCTCCTAGTACTAATGCTGATCTTTGTGACATTCTTTCACCTTCTCACCTTGTTGTTGTTTACATCGGAAAACAGGTTGTTAAGACAACCTGCTTTCATTAACGATTATCAATCGTTTCTGGATATAAATCGTGATTCATTAATCGATAAGAAGCCATTTCTTCATACTTTGTGCCTGGACGACCATAGTTTGTATATGGATCAATGGAAATTCCACCACGTGGCGTAAATTTCCCCCATACCTCAATATAACGTGGATTCATTAATTCGATTAAGTCATTCATAATAATATTCATACAATCTTCATGGAAATCACCATGATTTCGGAAACTAAACAAATAAAGCTTTAAAGACTTACTTTCAACCATTTTTTCATCAGGTATATAGCTAATATAGATTGTAGCAAAATCAGGCTGTCCTGTTTGCGGACATAAGCTTGTAAATTCTGGACAATTAAATTTAACGAAATAATCTCGATTTGGATGCTTGTTATCAAACACCTCTAAAATTTCTGGTGAATACTCAAACAAGTACTTTGTTCCTTGATTACCTAAAAGCGTTACACCTTCTAATTCCTCTTCTTTACGACCACTCATGTGTGTTTCCTCTCTTTCTACGATTGTCATTCTAACAGCGTTTTTTCATTTTGTACATATTTGTTTTTGTATTTTATTTGTAAATTTTTTAAAGAACGCTTACACGCCTCTTTTATTTCCCCATACAAGTGCATGAACCTGCGGCAACACGCGTACATTATTCATATCTGTTGTAGCTACAACAAGATCAATTAGCCACTCATACTTCCCTAATAATTTACAAGTTAACGCCTCGTCATCCGTTGTTGTCAAATCATCATTTCCTACTTGAACAAAGAATGGCACTGATGGATAGCGCTGATGAATGTGTTTTGCATAATCGAAATCCGTTTCATCAAACACAACCACTTTAATGCTAATATGTTGACTACGTCCATTGTTTTGCAAGCGTTCAACAATATCATCCAACACTTCGTAATTTGTCTTCATTCCCGAGCTTGGTGGCTTGGGTGAAAGAGTTAAATCATCAATTTTATAAAACCACTCTTGAAAGCGACTTCCCTGAGTTTCAAGCGCGACTTGCTTTTGATGATCATGCAAGCGATCAATCAGTTTATCTAAAGATTTCAACAGCGCTGGATTCCCGCCTGAAATAGTTACATGGTCAAAGCGGTCTCCTCCTAAGGTTTGCAATTCATGCCAGACCTCTTCGTCCGTCAGTTGACGGATGTCACTTTTCGCTGACCCATCCCAAGTAAATGCCGAATCACACCAACTGCATGAGTAATCACAGCCAGCTGTGCGCACAAACATTGTTTTTCGGCCCACAACCATTCCTTCTCCTTGAATTGTTGGACCAAATATTTCCAGAACAGGAACCTTATTATTCATCTCGCTTCACCTTCTTTGGACGATATACAACATAGCTTGTAGGAGTTTCACGAACAAACACTTGCACGCATGCTGGCTTATTTTCAAGTTCATCTAAGTGAGCTTGTACAAGTTCATAAATTTTCCGAGCAATCACTTCAGATGTTGGGAAATCATTCGCATCCTCTTCATTAAATAAATGCTTATGATCATTTAAAAGCGTATGGTCGAACTGACCAGACACAATCTTTTTCAACGTAGCAAAGTTAACTAGAAAGCCTGATGAATCTAATTCATCACCTGCAATAGTTAAATTAACAAAATACGTATGGCCATGAACCTGCTGACATTTTCCTGCTGACTCATGAGGAACAAAATGCGCAGCGGCAAAATTCATGTCTTTATTTAATTCGTACGAATAAGGATGTGCTACCTGTGGGTAAATTTGCTGAAGCATTACTGTTCCCCTCCTTGTTTCGTGTCAAGATATTGTTCTAGACCTCTCTTGCGAAGTTTACATGCAGGACACTCTCCGCACCCGTCTGCAATAATACCGTTATAGCAAGTTAATGTATGTTCACGTACATAGTCAAGCGCACCTAGTTCATCCGCTAGTCCCCATGTCTCTGCTTTATCAATCCACATTAACGGTGTGTGAATAACAAATTCAAAATCCATTGATAAATTCAGCGTTACGTTTAGCGATTTAACAAACACATCTCTGCAGTCTGGATACCCTGAAAAATCTGTTTCGCATACACCTGTTACTAAATGACGTGCACCGCTATTTTTAGCTAATACAGCCGCAAATGATAAAAAGAGAAGGTTGCGTCCGTCCACAAACGTTGTCGGTAGCTCCCCTTCCTCTTGGCTAATGTCAATATCATCTCTTGTTAGTGCGTTAGGCGCTAGTTGGCTTAACAACGACATATCTAAAATTGTGTGCTTCACACCAAGATCTTTTGCAATGGCTTCTGCAACCTCAATCTCTTTACTATGACGCTGACCGTAGCCGAACGTAACAGTTTCCACTTCTTTAAAATTTTTTAGCGCCCAAAATAAACAAGTCGTACTATCTTGTCCACCGCTAAATACAACAATTGCTTTTTCGTTTTTCATTTTTTTGTCTCCTTTTCCTTTATAAAGTCAAAGAAGAAAACATTCCGTTGTTTAGATCATATAAAAAAAGAGATTGCTTCGTTTGCAATCTCCCTTAACTAAGAATCCCTTTCTTATATTAAAAAAGAAACAGGAAAAAAGCCCCTAAAATCGGCGCCATTTGTCATCTCACTGATGATCTTAGTTTTTTATAGAGGGAGTTTACGAACCTCTCCCGCACATAGAGCACGGCATTTCTTCTTTCAATTTTCGCTTTTAACTATATCATACTCCATTTAAAATTACTATGTACTTCTACTTTTCTTCCTACTTTTCAATTGAATCATCACCAGCGTTACGATTGGAATGACAAACTGCATGGGAATGTGAATCCAAACTGGTACAATTTTCAAACCTATCTCTAAATGTTTAACAAAATTATCCGACATAAAAATAGTCGTAGTCAGAATGGATACCGTAACCAAAAGGAGTGATAGCTTGTGACTCCTGGTTTGATAAATATCTTTTATCCCTAAAATAGCTGCATATGCGAAAATCGTTACTTTAGCAAAACCGCCAATAATAAGAACACTAATGGCTAGCATATCCATCCGCTGAATAATATCTCCAATATTCACTTGCTGTACGGTTACAAGTAGGGGGATTGTCGATGATTCTACCAAGTGCTGTCCGAGTGTAGTTAAGTTAATTAAACTTAACATACTAAGCATAACGCCTCCTATCACCACGGCACGCGTTCCCATCTTTCTAAGAGACTTTTCTCCTTTTATAAACTGGTTAAACATTAAGAAAACAACCATTTCTCCAAATGGAAACGTCAAAATAAGCGGAAACACCGCTCTAAAAATTGAACCGATTCCTTCAGCTAAAATGGGGTGCATATGATCTGGGTTCATAACATCAGAAAAGAACAGTAAGAAAAAAACTAATACAATGAAGCCAACAAAAACAACTAACAATAACACACTCGCTCTTGCGATTGGCTCAACTTCTAAAAAGCATGCATACGCAATAACTAGCGTCATAACCCCGCCCACAATAACTAGAGGCGTATCCCTCATTGATGTTAACAATAACAGGTCACAAAAGTCTCTTAGAACACGCGCACCAATGTAAATAAAATATAGCACGTACAGCATGCAAATAATTTTGCCAACTAGCTTTCCAAAAGCAATTTTTAATATTGTTGGAAACGTTTCTTCTGGATGCCTTTTATATAAAAGTGTAAAAAGAGCAAAGAAAGGCAGGTACATTAACATCCCTACTAAAACGGCAATCCATGCGGATTGACGTGCTTCCTGTCCAATACTCACAACGGTCGCACTTCCAAATAAGAACAGCAGCATCATTGAGAATAGTTGAAAATTGCTTATTACTAAGCGTGAATGCATTCCTTTCCTCTCCTTTCCTCACTAGGTAGTTACCGATTTTCGGTCATACTTGCCACAAGACTTCTTTGCTATATCAATTAGCGTCGATTGAGGGTATTTTTGGATTAACCATAATAAAAGCCTCGCAAATACTAACCCACTTCCTGTTCCAATTATTGCACAAATCCAAGCGATGTTCTTTGCCACAGCTAATAATAAAGTAGATACAACTAAGATTGCACTTCCAATGGAGAATACATGGGTTAATGTAAAGAACTGTTTCCCACTTATCACTTCTTTTTGGCTCATATTGAACACCTACACCGAATAAAATGAAGAAAAGATATCAATGATGGACTGCATCCAAAACTCAAGGGCATACAGCGGAGTTGGAATGGTTATTCGAAAAATAACCGCTATCCACATTACCACTCTTATAGTAGAAAAGCTGCTGTATATTACGATTTCTTTTATCTGTTTTTGTTGATAAAGAGGGCGGATTGCCTTATATGCTAAAAAGCTGAATACCCCTAAAAACAGCAGTAAGTTTTCCATGTTGCACTAATCCTGCATCTCTTTCATGTATGGGTTATTCAACGTTCCAAGTCGACGGATTTGCACATCTACTTTTAAGTTCACTTCTAGATCTGTCGCAAAGATTTCATCCCAGCGATTTTTCATCTTGTTCCAGTCCTTTACGTTTTGGCGGTAAAAAACTTCTCCAAACCCAAAGACATCACTTTGATATTCGTTTTGTGCTCTCTTAATTGCTCTTCGCATTTTATCTTGCACATCATGTTCCGCTTTTTTCTCTAGTTCAGTAATCATAGCAGGGTCCTGCAAGTTAACCTGGCACTCTACGTCAGCGATGTTTGCTTCTCCCTTTAAGTTCACATCAATAACAGGCTTTCCACCTTTCATACGGCTTTTAATATCCGTACTTGTTCGCAGCATCTCAACTCCAATAATGTCATGGGATTTTTCTTTTTTTTCACACGGAATAACAACGACCGTACTTTTTACATTTCCGGTAACATAGTTATATCCTTTACTTTCACTTTCATTAAACCACCCAACAAGTTCATCTCCTTTAAAAATGCCAAGACCTTTAAATTTTAGAATGTTTTTTTGATTAACTCGCTGGATATTTGCCATATCTCCGCCTTTTTTGTGGTTACCTTTTACAAGAACAGCGGTTAACACAGGATGTTTGCCTTGACTCGTTAAGTTACTAATAAGCTCATTCAGCTTTACACCTCGCGTAGGCGCCCAAACTTTTTGTGACGTATCCAATGCAGCAAACATATAATTGGCTGGAATTTTTTCAATGGTTGTCAAGACATTTAAAACGGATGAAGCGCGTGAATTTTTTGCTACCACAACAAAATAATCGGTTCGCACCTCATGATCTCGCGCGAAAAAATCTAACACTTCAGCAATTCCGCTTTTTGCAATTCCTTCACTAAGAACAAGCATCCGTAAATGAGATAAGTATATTTCTCTAGGTGATTTAATTGTCATTTTCCGAAGAGCTTCCATGACAGAATCTGCTTTAATCGAGTACGTAGTAACCGAGGGACCATTCGTCGGCGTTTGGGCTTGAATATCGCCCGGGTTAATAATTTGAACCGTTAACTCAATTCCATCTTTTACTTCGTCAATACCTACCGCTACGGTGATGGCCAATTCATTTAGCTCTCGACTACTCCAACAGCCTGATAGTGGGAGTAGACATATGCATAATACAAGTACGATTCGTTTCATGCTTATTCCACCTTTATAAAAGCTAATTCTCATCATTTGACCGTTCACGTACAACGTTTTGTTCGCTAATAAGCTTCGGTCTCGTATTCATTTTCTTTAACGAACGACGAATGAGCGCATCTTTTTGGTCACTACTTACAAATGGAGCCATTGGTGTCATATATGGAATACCAAATGAACGTAAACTGCACAGATGTAGAATCATTAAAATAAGTCCTAAAATAATTCCAAACAATCCAAATGTTGCTGCTAAAAACACCAAGACAAAGCGAAGCATCCTTACAGCAATCGCCATATCGTAAGCCGGCGATACAAAGTTACTGATGGCAGTTATGGATACAACAATGACCATCGCTGGTGAGACCACCCCCGCCTGTACCGCAGCCTCCCCTAATACGAGCGCTCCTACAATCGAAATAGCAGAACCTATGGCTCTTGGCAATCGAATTCCTGCCTCACGCAAAACTTCAAAGACCACTTCCATAATCAATGCTTCAATTACGGCTGGAAAAGGGACACCTTCACGCTGAGCTGCAATACTAACAAGCAAATTAAACGGCAGCATTTCTTGATGAAAAGTGGTAAGCGCAACATAAGTTGACGGCGTTAATAAAGCTAAGAAAAATGCGACGTATCGAATAATACGAATGAGTGTACTAATATCTGCACGCTGATAATAATCTTCAGCAGCTTGAAAGAATTGAATAAACACAGCCGGGACTAATAGCACAAACGGCGTTCCGTCTACAAAGATTGCTACTCGACCTTCTAAAAGACCTGCTGATACTGAGTCAGGTCTCTCTGTGTTATAAATTGTTGGAAAAGGAGTATAATCTTCATCCTGAATAAGCTCTTCAATGTATCCGCTCTCTAATATGCCGTCAATATCAATTTTAGAAAGCCGGGACTTTACTTCTTTCACCACTTGCTTATCAGCTATTCCTTTTACATACATAATCGCTACGTCTGTTTGCGTTACTTTACCGATTTTCTGAGACTCCATTCGTAAATTAGGAGATTTAATCCGTCTTCTTACCAGTGCCGTATTGGTGCGCAGCGTTTCAGTAAAGCTATCTCTTGGTCCACGCACTACTGTTTGAGCCTGTGGTTCTGAAATCGCTCTTTCTCCCCACCCTCTTGTACTAGCAATGATACACGTTTGATAACCTTCTATAAATAGAGCCGTATCACCTGATAAAACATGTAAAATCACGTCATCTAAAAGAGTCACCTCTTTAATTTCCCCAATTGCTAAGCTGTAATTTTTAATGAACTCAAACATGTTCACAGCACCATCATCATGAACGAGCTGTTTCGTATGATTATGCATGATTGATTCCATGGTAAACTCTTGTACGCTATCCTCACTCGTCAATCCATCAATATAGATAAGCCCTAATCGAAATTTCTCTTGAACTGAAATGGCAAACTCGCGGCAAACCACATCAGCACTATCTCCAAGCTCTGCTTTCACCGCATTCAAGTTATCTTTTACGCTTTTTAACAGTTCAGTATCGGAAGATGAAGATTCAGCTATTGGTTGTGATTCATTTTCTTTAGGCTTTTTAGATCGATTTTTTAATTCTGATAGTTTTTTTATTCGCATACGTCATCCTCCATTTTCCAAACGGCACAGCGTTCCTCTTCAAGTCCTTATAGTTTCTGTCTATGCAGGAAATTTATTCAGTTATCTTGGTATTTTTAACCGCCTTATAGAGCAAGAGCTTTGACAATGGTTCTCTACATTTTGTAGGATTAGATGGATTGCTAATTTATTCAGCTACTCATTTAGCATGATTTGCAAACTGATTTTAGCAATAACGATAGTTTAATTAAGAAGGAGTGACGAAAGATGGGACAATCATTACAAGGAAAAGTAGCCATCATTACTGGTGCTGGTAAAGGTATTGGCCGAGCAACAGCGCTTGATTTAGCAAAAGAAGGTGTCAACCTTGGCTTACTAGCACGTACAGAAGCTGATTTACAAGCCGTTGCACAAGAAGTCGAAGCATTGGGTGTAAAAGTTGCTTATGCTACAGCAGACGTATCTTCAATGGAAGAAGTAAATAAAGCCGTTGATTACTTATATAACCAACTAGGTAAAGCAGACATTTTAATCAACAATGCCGGCATCGGAAAATTCGGAGGCTTTTTAGAACTATCTCCCGAAGAATGGAAGCAGATCATTGATATTAACTTAATGGGTGTCTATTACGTTACAAGAGCTGTTTTACCACAAATGATTGAGAAAAACAGTGGAGATATCATTAATATCTCCTCTACTGCTGGACAAAAAGGAGCTCCTGTAACAAGTGCATACAGTGCTTCAAAATTTGGTTTATTAGGTCTGACAGAATCGCTTGCTCTTGAAGTACGCAAACACAATATTCGCGTAACTGCTTTAACACCAAGTACAGTTGCTACAGAGCTTGCTTATAAGGAAAACCTAACAGACGGTAATCCTGAAAAGGTAATGCAACCTGAAGATTTAGCGGAAATCATGGTAGCACAGCTGAAGCTACACCCTCGTATCTTTATTAAATCAGCTGGTATGTGGTCTACTAACCCTTAATCTAAACAAACAAAAAGCCCCTCGATTAGAGGGGTTTTTATTATTTATTTTTATTTTTTGGCGTAATTTCTTCTGCTAATTCTTCAAATGACTTTACTTTGCCATGAGGTGGATTTTGCGACTGTTTACGCACATTCCATTGACGCTCTTGCTGTCTTTTTGATTGTGTCATCGTTCATCATCCTTTTCTATAGTGTTCCTTTCTAGGATGTGCGAAAAACGGACGAATATGCTTGCCACTTTTATTCAACCAAATGCCGTTGAAACCACTTGTCAATCTCAGCATTATACTGATTATAATAGTTGCTTAGTGGGTGATCTCCGCCTTTGTATAAGACATATTTATACTCTTTGTTTTGTTCTTCAAGCTGCGCAACTAGCTTTTCTGCTTGCGTATGATGTACCTTTTTATCGTGATCTCCTTGTAAAATAAGAAGCGGCGAATTTACCTTATCGCTCCAATACACAACCGATCGACTTTTATATCGTTCAGGATACACCTTAGGATCTCCAACAATATCTCTTAGCACTTGCTTCATTTCAGAACCCCGTTGGTCGTAGAACTGAAACATATCCGTAATTCCGGATTGAACAACCACCGCATCAAAGGATATGCCATTTTTCATGGTTAAATACGTCATCATTCCACCGCGAGAATATCCAAACGCTACTTTTTGTTCAGGGTTTACATAAGGCAACTGTTCTCCCCATTTAATGAGGTTAAGGACATCATGAATATCGTCCCCACCGTATGTTTCTACTCCTTCGCTTCCACCATTACCACGATATTGGGTTGTAACCACAACATAGCCTTTATCCGCCCATGATGATAAGTAGCGCAGCGTTTTATCTCGAATCATACCGTGCTCACGGTTCCCGCCACGATTATAAACTAGCAGTGGATATTTTTTATCCACAATGTCTTTTGGCTGTAATAAAAAACCTTTAACCTGCAACCCATCGCTTGGATATGTGATTTGATATATATCAACACTCCTAGCATAAGGTGAAAATAAATGCACTTTCTCTTTATTAACATCGTCGCTTTCCGCTCGATAAAAAACAGCGGTTACGCCAAGTACAACGATGGTAAGTAGTACAATGAACCCCCACTTTTTCAAACAGAATCCTCTCCTCAATTACTAACTTTTATCTCTTTTTATGATGAGCCGTTTCTTTTTGCTCTACCCTTTTTAAATATTTGCTAAAAAGGATTTTTGTGGAATCCTTCACAAATAGCTCTTCAACTAAACGTTATGGTTTATTGTATTACTACTTTCTCTTTTTTGGAAGAGAAAGATTAGAGCTTCTACTCACATTACCTCTAACAGCAAATATTAAACATGATTGGTACAATAAAAAGCTTTGAATTCTTAATAAGTAATTAAGAATTCAAAGCTTTTTAGATCATAAGTTATTTTTGTTTAGCAATACCAAGTCCTGTGTAGCCCAAAATTACAGCAAATATTGGACATAGCAGACAGAAAAATGCAAAAGGTAAATAATCGACAACCGGAACACCAAGTGTTTGTGAAATGAAAGCTCCACTTACTCCCCACGGAATTAATGGGTTAATAACTGTTCCTCCATCTTCTAACGTACGAGATAAGTTTTTCTCCTGCAAGTTCCACTTCACGTAAAGAGGCTTGAATGTTTGCCCAGGTAATAAAATAGATAAATACTGCTCGCCTGTTATAACGTTAACACCAATAGATGAAAGAACTGTTGAAAACACTACATCGCCACTTCTTCGCACTTGCTTAGCTAATCCTTCAATTAAAGCTTGAACAACACCAAGTTCACGCATCAACCCACCAAGAGCTAGCGCAATAATGACAAGGGACACTGAAAACATCATGGAGTCCAGTCCGCCTTTTGTGACAATAGCATTTACAATTTCATTTCCTGAATCAATTTGACCACCGCTTTGAAGAGCCCCAAGCATGCTTCCTAATGTAACAGTTGGCTGTAATAATACCCCTGTTATTACGGCGATGATAATTCCAATTACCAACGTAGGGAGTACATCAAATCGTTTAATCGATAGAATTAACACAACAAGCGGTGACAAAAGTGTTAGAAGATTAAGGTTAAACGTATCACCTAATGCACTTTGTACAGCTTCAATATCTCCATAGTTTACACCTGTTCGATGTGTGCTTATGCCAATGACCAATGCAATTACAGCCGTTACAATAATACTTGGTAACGTGGTCCACAACATATGGCGAATGTGATCACTTAGAGAAACGCCAACAATCCCTGAAGCAAAGTTAGTTGTGTCGGATAAAGGAGACATCTTATCACCAAACACTGCTCCTGACACAATGATTCCTGCAGCTAGGCCTGGATTCACCCCAATAGCCGTTCCAATTCCAAATAAAGCTACTCCAACCGTGCTAATCGTTGTAAATGTACTTCCCGTAAAGCTCGATACTAAAATTGTGATTAAAAGTGCGCTAATTAAGAAATATCGCGGTGAAATCCAATTGAATCCATACGATAAAATAGTTGGAATCGTTCCGCCCACCATCCAGGCAGCAATTAATACACCAACAAGCATAAGAATTAAAATTGGCTTAACCCCTACTTTAATCCCTTCTACAATGCCATGTTCAAAAGTTTTCCACTTACCACCCATAAGTGCTCCAATGGTACAAAGCGCTACAATGCTAATAAGCAATGGAACATGTGGTGCTAAACCTAATAAAAATAATGATGCAAAAATAAGTCCTAATAAAACAGCGACAATCCCAATTGACTGTCCAAATGTTATCTCTTTTTTCATTAACTTGTTCCCCTCAATCTCTTTTTCACTTAAACGCTTTTATGCTTTTATGCACTAAACATAGTTGAAGTATATGGGTTATTCCTACTACTGTCAATCGCTTCTCGCCAAAAAACAACATCGTCAATAAATTCCACTCTCTTTTCTATGTTTTGCCCAATTCTAACCGGGTACATTACCTATACTTCTTATTTATAATTATTAAAGGAAAAGGTGATTGGAACGGAGGATGTGAGACTCCTACGGGATCAGCGAGGCAGCTTGAAATCCCGCAGGAACGGAGTGACGAGGAAGTTCAACGCGAGCCCCGTGGAAAGCGAACAATCCGGAGTGGAAATCACAACTCGTTGCGTATGCTCCTTCCTTCAAAACAAAAAGACAGCGAAGCAGGACTTGTTCCTTCTATTCCAGAAGCCTGTGATTGGAACGGAGGATGTGGGACTCCTACGGAATCAGCGAGACAGTTTGAAATCCCGCAGGAACGAAGTGACGAGGAAGTTCAACGCGAGCCCCGTGGAAAGCGAACAATCCGGAGTGGAAATCACAACTCGTTGCGTGCATTCTTACTACATCTCATATAAAAGGTAATAAACAAACCACAAAATATTCTACTTAAAATAAGAAATAACTTCCAAAACAAAAATGTAAGCAAAACACTTGAAAGTCAAAAAAGGTCAAAGTATAATGAACTCACAAAGGTCAAATATAGTCAAAGTCAAATTGACTAATTGATCAATGATTACATTCATTTAATCATTCTAAGGAGGTCTTTTAAATGATGTGTCAAAACTGTCAACAACGTGAAGCAACAATTTATTTAAACGTACAAGCTAATCAACAAAAATCACAATATCGTTTATGCCATACATGTTATCAATCATTAATGAAACAAAGTAAAATGCCGTCTGGATTTGGAGGTGGGCACTTCATGAACATCGATGATTTATTCAATCAATTAGCAAATGAACAAGCCATGAATCAATCAGCTCAGCAGCCTACTCCTCAGCAAAGAGGTAACGGGGGTGGATTCTTAGATGAATTTGGTCGCAACCTAACACAAATTGCAAAAGCTGGACTAATTGATCCTGTTATTGGACGTGACGAAGAAATTGAACGCGTCATTGAAATTTTAAACCGCCGTAACAAGAACAACCCTGTTTTAATCGGTGAACCTGGTGTAGGTAAAACCGCTGTTGTCGAAGGCTTAGCATTAAAAATTGCAGAAGGCGACGTTCCTTCAAAGCTCATGAACAAAGACGTATACTTACTAGACGTCGCTGCTCTTGTAGCAAACACGGGTATTCGCGGTCAGTTTGAAGAGCGCATGAAGCAGCTAATCGCCGAACTACAACAACGTAAAAACGTTATTGTATTCATTGATGAAATCCACTTGCTTGTTGGAGCGGGTTCTGCTGAAGGTTCAATGGATGCAAGTAACATCCTAAAACCAGCGTTGGCGCGAGGTGAACTTCAAGTCGTAGGTGCCACAACGCTGAAAGAATACCGCGCTATTGAAAAAGATGCGGCTCTTGAACGTCGTTTCCAGCCTGTGATGGTTCATGAACCATCTGTTGACGAAGCCGTTCAAATTTTAAAAGGCATCCAAAACAAATACGAAGCGTATCACAACGTCAACTTCACAGAAGATGCAATTAAAGCTTGTGTAAATTTATCACATCGCTACATCCAAGACCGCTTCTTACCTGATAAGGCCATTGACTTATTAGACGAAGCTGGCTCAAAAATGAACTTAAAAGCAGGTATCTCAAACAAAGACGATATCGATAAACGACTAAAAGAAATTGCTGTGGAAAAAGAAACAGCTTTAAAAGAAGAAAAGTACGAAGCGGCTGCCAAACTTCGCGATGAAGAAGCAAAACTTGAAAAGCAGCTAAACCAAGAACAAGATAAAGCTGAAGTTACCGTTGAGCATATTCAAGCAATCATTGAAAAGAAAACGGGTATTCCAGTTGGGAAACTTCAAGAAAATGAAGCTCACAAAATGAAGAACCTGTCAGCAAACCTTTCCGACAAAGTCATTGGTCAAAGCGAAGCTGTAGAAAAAGTTGCAAAAGCAATTCGTCGCTCTCGTGCTGGGTTAAAAGCTAAGCATCGTCCAATTGGATCTTTCTTATTTGTTGGTCCAACAGGAGTTGGTAAGACAGAGCTTACAAAAACTCTAGCAGAGGAAATGTTTGGCACAAAAGATGCGATGATTCGTCTTGATATGAGTGAGTATATGGAGAAACACGCGGTGTCTAAACTAATTGGCGCACCTCCAGGATACGTAGGTCATGATGAGGCTGGCCAACTAACTGAAAAAGTACGTCGTAACCCTTATTCAATCATCTTATTAGATGAGATTGAAAAAGCGCACCCTGACGTTCAGCATATGTTCCTACAAATCTTAGAGGACGGACGCTTAACCGATAGTCAAGGTCGTACAGTAAGCTTTAAAGATACTGTAATCATCATGACAAGTAACGCAGGTGTGGGAGAAAAGAAAATTACGGTGGGCTTTGAATCTGAAAATGCAGCTCTTAGACATGCATCTGTTTTAGATTCACTATCTGCTTACTTTAAGCCTGAATTCTTAAATCGTTTCGATGCCATTATTGAATTTAATCACCTTGAACAAGAACATCTGGTTAAGATTGTTGAGCTTATGCTTCAAGAATTAAAAGAAACGCTTAAAGAACAAAACATCGCCCTACAAGTTACAGATAAAGCGAAAGAAACACTAGCATCTCTTGGCTACCACCCGGCATTTGGTGCTCGCCCACTGCGTCGCGCTATACAGGAGCATGTTGAAGACCAAATTACTGACCTTTTACTAACGGATGAAGAAGTCAACGAGGTATTCATTGATGTCAATGAACAGCAAGAAATCCGCGTCACTTCTAAACTGAAATAATGAAAAAGGAAAAAGCGATTCCCTTGGGAGTCGCTTTTTTTCTATTTGTTTTATTGATTATCTTCTTGGTCATCTGTTGATTCGTCTGTTTCCTCTTCAGCTGGTTCCTCTGCCTCTTCTGTTGCGTCTTGATCTTGCTCTTCTGTATCTTCTTCTACGGCTTCTTCCTCAACTGGTGTTTCTGCCGGTTCTCCAGTTGTTTCTTCCGCATCTTCCGTTTGTTCTTGATCTGTCGTGTCTTCTCCCTCTTCTGCACTACATGCTGTCATAAGCGTAATTGCTGCAAATGCTCCAAATAATTTGACTAAGAAACTTTTACTCATCGTACCTGTCCCCTTTCAAATCAATTGAGCCACTATGTACGTGCATCAACATGGCTCTTGAGATGATTATAGTTCAAAAAAAAGGAAAAAAGAGCGTTTTTACAGTCTTCTAACAAACTCTTTACACTATGCTCATTTCTTTATATTTCTCATTCATTTCCTTTACAAAGTAACAAAAAGCGAGCCACTTCAGCTCGCTTTTCCTTACAATGATTGATCATCTATACTATTTAAATAAGCCTTAATCTCACCAACAACTGACTTTACGCAACCGTCTTCAAAAGGAGAAAGCAAATTGGCTTCTTTCACAAGCGAAGTAAACGACTTACTTCCACCCAGCTTACATAAGTGCAAATAGTCTCTCCATGCCTCTTCATGATTTTCATTATCTTTTTTCCAAAATTGAAATGCACAAATTTGCGCCAGCGTGTAATCAATATAATAAAATGGATCGTTATAAATATGGGATTGCTTTTGCCAAAATCCGCCGTTTTCAAGGTAAGCTTCCCCATCATAGTTTTTAGAAGGCATGTATTTATGTTCTAGCTTTCTCCATTCATTTTTTCGCTCTTTTGGCGTGAGCGTTGGGTTTTCATAGACAACATGCTGAAACTCATCAACTGCTACACCATAAGGTAGAAAAAGAAGGCCTGAGCTTAAATGAGTAAACTTATACTTTTGTGCGTCTTCTTTAAAAAAACTTTCCATCCACGGCCACGTAAAATACTCCATGCTCATAGAATGAATTTCAGCTGATTCATAAGTTGGCCAATAATATTCCATTACCCCAATATTTCGGCTTTGATATACTTGAAAAGCATGTCCTGCTTCGTGAGTTAATACATCAATATCACCTGAGGTCCCGTTAAAATTCGAAAAAATAAACGGTGCTTTATAACGTTCTAAAAACGTACAGTAGCCTCCACCCGCTTTGCCTTTCTTTGCAACTAAGTCCATAAGATTATTATCCATCATAAAAGCAAAGAATTCATCTGTTTCTGCTGAAAGCTCACTATACATCTTTTTACCTTTCTCAATAATCCAGCTTGCATCTCCTTTTGGGGTTGCGTTGCCTGTTTGAAATTCAAACGACTCATCATAATAGAGTAATTCGTCAACTCCAATACGATCTGCCTGTCTCTTTTTAAGTTCTTCTGCTAATGGAACAATTTCTGTTAAGACTTGCGCGCGAAATGCTTGAACCATCTCTGCGTTATAGTCTGTACGAGTCATACGTGCATACCCAAGCTCTACAAAATTTTTATACCCCAGCTTTTTTGCCATTTTTGTTCGTACTTGAACTAACTCATCATAAATCCGATCAAATTCATCTTCATGGTCTTTAAAAAATTGAAAGCGTGAAGTCGCAGCACTTTTTCTAGTTTCTCTGTTTGGTGACTGCATGAAAGGCTCCAGCTGAGCAAGAGTGCGTTCTTCACCGTCAAACATAATTTTAGCGGAGGCTATAAGCTTCGTATACTGAGAAGAAAGTCTGTTTTCTTGTTGTAAATCTTCAATGAGAGACGGATGGAACGTTTTTAATTGGTTTTCAGCTAATGCAAATAGCTGCGTTCCTAATGCAGCCTCTAGCTTTTCGCGAAAGCTTGATGAAACAAGCGCTTCGTAGTATTGATGCATAAGCTCTTCATACAGAGGGTTGATTTCATCAAAATAATCCTGTTCGTTTTGATAAAACTCATCGTTTGTATCAATGGAATGGCGAATATAACATAAGTTGCTCATCGTACTATAATCTGTTCGCAACTCGTTTAATTCTTCAATCGCTTCGTACTGTTTTTCAATGGTTTTAGCTTCTTTTAAAATGCCAATGCTTTGTTTAAACTCTTTTTTCAGCTGATTTAAATCCGGTCTTTCATATGTATATTGATGAAATGTCACGTCTTTTTCCCCTCTCTTTTTATAGGCTCATTTATGTACTTGGTGATGATTACATAATCTCCTTTAAACAATCCGCAATCGCTATTTTCTCACACAAAAAAAGCATCAAACCGATGCTTTTTTGCTTTATTCAGACGGCGTATACTCATCTGCATAGTGTCCAATTTTCTTTAGTAGCGAAATGGCTACTTCTTGCTCTTCACTTGTAAGAACAGATAAAATACTATGAATGCGCTTCTCATGATCAGGAAACATGCTTTCAATCATTTCTTTTCCTGCTTCTGTAATTTGCGCATACGTGACACGACGATCATTTGGACAAGCTACACGCTCTAAAAAGCTCTTTTTCTCTAGCTTGTCAATAACATACGTGATGCTACCGCTTGCTAATAAAATTTTGCCACCAATTTGCTGAAGAGGCTGTTTTCCTTTATGATATAAAAGCTCTAATACAGCGAATTCAGTTGGGTTCATACCGTGTTGTTGAATAAACTTATGAACATGCTCCATAACGGAACGATTCGCTCTTGATAGAACAATGAATAATTTTAAAGATTGATCTAATTCTTCTCGATTTACTGTTGAATCCATTTTTATCAGTTCCTTTTTTAATTTATCTCGATATCAAGATAATACTAAAATCTGGTTAAAAAGTCAACGAAGCAAGCTAAACAGTAGATTTCTTCTAGTTGTTCTACTACAATAGATATAATTAGATTAAAAAGGTGAAGCTTATGAAACCATCTCATTTATTTTTTAATTCAGCAATTGGTTCACAAAAACCAGAAACCATTGTAAATCGTCAAAATCCTTGTCCATTCTGTGATGTGGACTCCTTAACAGGCATTATTGAAAAAGAAGATTCAATTATTTGGTTAGAAAACAAGTACCCAGTTCTCCAAAATGCTTACCAAACTGTGATTATCGAAACAGATCAATGTCAATCAGAACTATCAGAATATCCAAAAGAGCATTTGTATAAACTGTTTTCGTTTGTCACTACTCGCTGGCTACAGATGATTGAGAGTAAAAAATATGAGTCCGTCTTATTCTTTAAAAATCACGGACCCATGTCAGGGGGTTCTCTTCGCCATCCGCATATGCAAATCATTGGATTAAAAACGTTTGATACAAGCTCAAATATTACTGATGCACATTTTGAAGGCATCTCAATTCAACAAAATAAAGATGTCGAGTTTAACTTATCTACAAAGCCAAGAATGGGATTTTTTGAATTTAACATTGTGACATCGAATATTGAAGAACATAATAAAGAAGTAGCTGATTATATTCAAGCTGCTACTCATTATTTGCTTAATCATTTCCATCGTAGCTGCACGAGCTATAACCTGTTTTTTTATCAGTTGGATGATGGACGAAGTGCATGTAAAGTGATTCCTCGCTTTGCAACCTCTCCGCTGTTTGTTGGGTATGGAATCCCTCAGGTGTCAAACAAAATTGAAGAGATTGCAAAACAAGTTCACTCTCTTTATTTTTCAAAATAAGCAACAATGAAAAAAGAGGCTGGGACATAAGTAATTCAGCCAATGATAAACCTGAACGATTGAGAGTTTCTCACTTTTAATCGTTCAGGTTTTTTGGTTGATTGTGAAAACAATGTTGGAAACAGGGTGGAATGGAGCGTAGGACACTCGACTCCTGCGGGAAAGAGAGGGAAAACGGAGATCCCGCAGCGCAGCGAGGAAGCTCAGGTTCCTCCCCGCGGAAAGCGAGTGGCCATAGCGCAATGGAACGAACGTATTCAGACAAACCAAAAAGATTGGAACAGCTATTGTTCGTCTCTTAGAAGCAATCATTTTGTTATGTCCCAAACTCTTTTTTCATATGAGAATATGAAAGAAGTTCTGCTTTCGCGAAAGAATAAAGAAGATTATAATGAGTGTAGTAATGATGTGGAAAGATAGAAGAAAAAGGAGATTGTTATGACAGACGTACTTATAGGCAGTATTCTTTCTGCACTATCTACAGGACTTGGTGCTGTGCCAATTCTGTTTATGAATCAGGCAGTAACGCACCGTTGGAAAGACGTGTTGCTCGCGTTTACAGCCGGAATTATGATGGCTGCTTCAACAATGAGCTTAATCCCTGAATCCCTTGCAAGCGGAAGTTTTTATTCGTTAGCAATCGGGCTTTTACTCGGGGTCATGACGCTTACAATTTTAGAACAAAACATACCTCATATTGACTTAGAGCATTCTAAAACAGGGATTCAGTTTGACGAAAAAGCTTTATTAATTATTGCAGCAATTACGCTACATAACTTGCCAGAAGGATTATCAGTTGGTGTAAGCTATGCATCTGATGCAGAAAATACCGGAAACCTGATTGCTTTAGCCATCGGATTACAAAATGCACCGGAAGGATTATTAGTTGCTTTGTTTTTAGCGCAGCAAAATATCAGTAAGTTCAAAGCATTTTTTATTGCAACATTAACAGGATCAGTAGAAATTATTACGTCACTACTTGGTTTTTATCTCACTAATTTTGTCGAGTCTCTTGTGTCGTATGGATTAGCATTCGCAGCTGGAGCAATGTTGTTTATCATTTACAAAGAGCTAATACCGGAAAGTCATGGAGATGGAAATGAACGCTTTGCAACGTATTCTTTCATCACGGGCCTATTATTTATGGTTTTTCTTATTAACTTCTTTTAAGGTACAAGTAGATATAGGGCAGATTCGAGCACAGCTTTGCTGCCCTTTTTTACGATTTTGAAAAAGACAAAAAGCGACTGATTGTTGCTGTAATGCTTGTCCGATCTTCTTCCTCACGTAACAGTTGTTTTTGATAAAGCGTTAAAAGTTGATCTAGCTCTTGACTACAGGTAATCGTTTCTTCACTTGATAAACCTGTTTTTTCACCAATCTCCACCATTTTTTGTCTTTTCCTCACAATTTGTATAAATAACGCTTCTGATTTACTTTGCTTTTTTAAACCAAACACAAGATCCTCTCCTATTAAAAGAAAAATTAGCCTATAACGCATTATTACAAATTCTACTAAATATGTAAATAGAGTCGCAATAATAGACATTTTTCTTATAAAGTTTTTTTAGCCTAAAGAAAGAAAGCGTTATCAACGTTGATTTCTCAACCTTTAAATTTTAGAAAAAAAAATTCCTCTTCGACAAAACATGCAAATATGACAACGCATCTACAAATTCTGCAACGTCTCCTTTAGACGATAAAACCGACGTGATAAATTCACGTCGGCCTCTGATTATGTCGCTTTTTGAGAAGCAATTTGAACCGCATCCCAAACGGTAGCAAAAGGCGGAGCATAGCTAAGATCTAGCATGGTTAATTGCTCGGTTGTTAGCCGTGCCGTAATGGCTGTTGCAAACACATCAATCCGCTTGGCTGCTTCTGACTTACCCATAATTTGTGCTCCTAGTATAATATGTGTATCTTTTTCATAGATAAGTTTAACCAACATTTTTGTTGCATCTGGATAATACGGCGTATGATTATAAGCGTCTACCGTAACCGCTTTATATTGAAGGTTTTCTGCTTTTGCCTCTTTTTCAGTAATTCCAGTTTTAGCAACTTCTAAATCCATAACTTTTAGGATGCTGGTACCAATGACACCTGGGAAATGTTTATCTTCTCCTCCTAGGTTTGCGCCTAAAATTCTCCCTTGCTTATTAGCAATTGTACCAAGTGAAAAATGAACCGGCTTTTTCAACACAAGATGGTAGCTGCTTGCACAATCACCTGCTGCATAAAGGTGCGGAACGTTGGTTTCCATTTTGTCATTAATGAGGATCGCACCGTTTTCGAGCATTCGAATGCCGTTTCTCTCTAAAAAAGATGTATTTGGCTTCACTCCCACATTTACAATAACAAGGTCTGCTTCATGCGTATTTTTATTGGTGCGAACCGCAGTTACTTTTTTACGTTCTGCAATTAACTCTTCTACTTCTTCATTTACATGAAAAGCAATATCATTTTTCAGCTCGCCCTGTATTCGTGTAGCAATTTCTTCGTCAAACATGGATAGTATATGATTCCCGCGCTCAATAACAGACACTTGCTTTCCTAATAGATGCATGGTCTCTACTAATTCCATTCCAATATATCCACCGCCGATAATCACAACTTTTTGTACATTTTCTTCTTTTAAATAACGATGGATGTTCGTACTATCTTCTAACGTCTTTAATGAAAAAACATTTTGAGCATCAATCATAAAGGGTGGCTTTACAGCTGAAGCTCCCGTTGCGATAATAAGCTCATCGTACGACACTTCTTGTGACTCATTTGTTTGATGATTATGTACAACAACATATTTCTTTATGTGATTCACTTCTTTTACTTCATGTTGAAGATGAACCGTGATATCACGTTCTTTAAACTCATCAACCGTTCGAGCGATAAGACTTTCTTGCTCTTTCACAACACCTGATAAATAATACGGCATACCGCATGCACTATATGAAACATCTCGGCCTTTCTCAAATACAATAATTTCGGCTTCTTGATCTAAGCGACGCAGCTGAGATGCTGCACTCATACCACCCGCAACGCCTCCAATTACAATAATTCGCTTCATTTTATAGCCTCCTTTTTATTTGCATATTTCCCTTACTTTGCCCGATTTCAAACAAAAAAATTGCACGAAGATGACAAAGTCACCTCGTGCAATCTACCGTAATCATTTCTTTGAACGATAGTATGTAAGAGCTAAAGCCGCTGCAAGAACCGTTCCTTTAATAATATCTTGTGTATAATACGGAACATTTAACATCGTTAAACCATTTAAGAGAACGCCAATTAAAATAGACCCCAGCAGCGTGCCAATAATATTCGGTTTACCTGCTCCAAATACAGAGAAGCCGATATAGGCTGCGGCAACGGCATCCATTAGAAAAGGAGCTCCTGCATTCACTTCTCCTACCCCAATTCGCGCTGCTAACACAACTCCTCCAATCCCCGCTAGTAAGCTAGATAACACATAGGCATACATGCGGTAGCGGTTGACTGGAATTCCTGAAAGCCTCGCTGCTTCCATATTTCCACCCGTTACATAAAAGAATCGTCCGTATTTTGTATACGTGAAGAAAATATGTACAACGAGGACAGCAAGGAGCATAATAATTACTGGCACCGGAACTCCCAAAACATGTCCTTGTCCTAAGGCTAAAAAAGAAGGAATAAAGATTCCAGGTGCACGCTCTCCACTTTCTAAAGGCATATTCGTATAAATAGCCGATCCTTTCGTATAGGTTAACAAGATTCCCTGCACAATAAACATCATTGATAGCGTGGCTAAAATATCAGGAATTTTAACTTTCACGACAAAAAATGCATTCACAAGCCCTACAAGAAGTGAAGCTAAAATAGGAATCAACAATGCCACTAGCAGCTCTTGACGGTGCAACACAAGCATCGATGCTGATAGAATGGTTGCTAACCCAGCCGTCGAGCCAACTGATAAATCAAGACCATTTACAGTCAGTGAAATTGTCACACCTAATGCGATAAGCGTTACAATTGAAATCGAACGTAAAATATCGCTGATGTTTCCTGGAGTTAAAAAATTGGGTGAAGCAATTGAAAAAAAGATGGTGACTAATAAAATGGCTACTACCGTACCGTATTTTGTGACAAACTCCATCAGCTGTCCTGTTTGTTTCTTTGCTTTTACTTGTTCATTCACTAACTCTGCACTCATACCGTTCCTCCAGACGCGTAATAAAATAGCTGTTCATACGTTGCTTCTGCTTTCGATAGTTCTTTTACAATTTTCCCGTTATACATAACGTAAATTCGATCAGCCATGTTGACCAGTTCATCAAATTCACAAGTTGCATATAAAATGCCTTTTTGCTGTTTAGTTAGCTCATTCATTATTGAGAAAATCTCCTGTTTGGAGCCGATATCAATTCCTTTTGTTGGCTCATCAAATATATATACATCGGTCTCTTTTAAGAGCCATTTACCAATAGCTACTTTTTGCTGATTCCCACCGCTTAGCGTTTTTACTTTTTGCTCAACAGACGAGGCTTTAACACCAACATTCGCAGCAACACTCTGAGATGCTTCTTTTTGTTTTCGCTTTTGTACAAACGACCATTTCGTAAAATCTTTTAAGCTTGGAAGTGACAAATTAAGTACAATCGATTCGTCTACTAAAATGCCTTCTTTTCGTCTTTCTTCTGGTATGAGAGAAAGCTTATTTTTAATATAGTAACGAGGAGAGCGATTTACTAAAAGCGGATGATTGCGCATTGATAGCTGACCCGCTGTTTTGTTCTCCAGACCAAATAAGCTTCGACACAGCTCTGTTTTCCCTGCACCGACAAGTCCCGCAATGCCAACAACTTCACCTTCTTTAACATGAAAGGTAATATCTTGTAGTACGTTTGGCAAAGACAACTTTTCCACACGAAGCAGTTCAGTTCCCACCGCTACCTCTTCACGTACCGACTCCTGCGCTACTTGCTTCCCTAGCATAAATGTAATCATTTCTTGCATTGTAGATTGCACAATTGCTTTTGTCACAACATGCTTTCCATCTTTTAAAACGGTGTAAACGTCGCATAGGTCGCTAACTTCTTGAAGGCGATGAGAAATATAAATAATACCCATGCCTTTTTTCTTTAAGTTCGTCACAACTTCAAACAAACGCTTTGTCTCATGTTGACTTAGCGGTGCTGTTGGTTCATCCAAAATAATATATTCCGCATCTTGTAAGATCGCACGAGCGAGTAATACCTGCTGCTTTTCTGCTAGCGTTAATTCCGATACATTCTTTTTAACGTTTAACGTTGAACCCAGCATAGCAAGCGCCTTTTTCGCTTCAGTATCATGTTGCTTCCACTTAACAATTGCAGGGCTACCTTTACTTGTTTGGCGGTCCAGCACAATATTCTCTGCCACCGTTAGTGATGGTACAAGCGCGACATCGACTTCTTGATGAACAATTGCAATACCTAAGTTTTTTGCGTCTTTTGGAGAACCAAGCGTAACAGAATGACCATTTTTGTAAATGGTCCCAGTATATTCTGAGTATGCTCCAGATAATATTTTCATCAGCGTACTTTTCCCTGCACCGTTTGCTCCCAGTAAAGCATGGATTTCGCCTTTTTTCACGGTAAAGCTCACATCTTGAAGCGCTTGAAATGATTCAAATGACTTTGCGATATGCTTCATTTCTAATTGTTCGATCGTCATCTGCCTTCTCCTCTACTCTTTTTGATTCCAAGCTTCTACAAACTCACCCACTTGGTCCATATTAATAGGCGCATCAGGTAAATCATCCTGAGTGATGAGCGTTGGGTTAAACGAGTAATATCTCGGTATGTCTTGTCCAGCAATTCTTTGCAGAACAAATTCCACTTGCTTTTCACCAATTGCTGCTGGATTTACCGCTGCTGATGCTTTCCATGGGCTATTTTCTTCTTGCATCATCTGCAGATCTTCATCCGATAAATCGACGCCGTAAACTTTAATTTCATCTCGGCCAGCTTCTTTAATTGCACGCGTAGCTCCTTTGGCGAATTCGTCCCAAGGTGCCCATACGGCTGTAATGTCGCCTTTGTTTGGATATTTTTTCAAGATAGCCGCCATTTTTGTTTGAGTATCTAGCGATGTATTAGATGTAGCGTTTCCAAATCGCGCTACTTCTTCTACGTCCGGATAACGTTCTAACATTGCTTCATAAATGGTGTTTCGCTTTTCCATTGGCGCAAAACCACCAACAAAAATGTACACAATCTTTCCTTCGCCATTAATATCCTGCATCATTTGCTTTAAGCCTTGCAGCGCCAACATATAGTCATCTTGATCAATCGTTGTTACGCCGTCTACATCTAGCTCAACATCAAATGCAACAACGGGTATACCTTTTGCAACGGCACGCTTCACGCCAGGTTCCAACGTTTCAGAACGACCGTGCTTAATGATAATACCATCCACATTTTGATTAATTGCCGTATCTAAATACGCTGCCATTTTTGACTGATCGTTGTTGGCATCTGACACGGTAAGCTGAATACCTTGTTCTTTGGCAGCCGCTGTTGCACCGCTAATATACTGGGCTGCGTGCGTTCCCGTCGTAAACTCGGCAATAAGAGCGACTTTCGTATCTTTACTAACGTTTTTTGCTGTGAAATTCGCCTCTGTCTTTTGTTCTTCTTTGACTTGTGGCTTACTTGCCGCGTTTATATCCGGCTGTTCGTTTGTACATCCAACCGTAACGAACAGGACAAATAGCAATAAAATAAATGAGTTGCACCATTTTTTTACATTTTTCATCTTCTTCCTCCATCTATTACTATTCTCATAAAAATAGTAAGAATTATTCCTAGCGCAATGAACAGCAAGCGCCGACTTAAAGCTTTTATTGCTTAAGAAAATGCCGCTTCATCAAGAAGAGAAGCGGCATTT
>NZ_JBXDLD010000037.1:0-34641 GCF_056820425.1 Priestia sp. KCTC 13724
TTTTGGCTCTAAACAGGAAAAAACATTAAACTGAAAATTGCGTCAACATTTATGCAACACTAGTGATTTAATATATATGTTTTAAAACAAAAAAGATATATTTAATATATATGTTTTAAAACAAAAAAGATATATCAAAAATACATCTTTATAATACCCTAAACTTCTTGAAAAAAATAGCTACTTCTGAAAACCGCAATAAATAATTCACAAATTAGCAATGTGCGAAACAAAGAGCAACTTGCTATTCCTGTCGGAAACAGTCATGATATGATTAATAAAGTTAGTACAGAAAGAAGCGTGAAACTATGAGGCTAACACAGTATACGGATTATTCCTTACGTGTGCTGCTTTACTTAGCTGTTCGAGATCGTCAAAGCTTAAGCAATATTAAAGAAATTGCGGACGCTTATCAAATATCAAAGAATCACTTGATGAAGGTAACCCATGAACTAGGAAAGCTTGGATTAATAGAGACGATCCGCGGGCGTAAAGGCGGCATTCGATTAGCAAAAAACCCTAAAGAAATTAATATTGGTGCTGTCGTGCGCCAAACAGAAGAAGATTTTCATATTGTTGAATGTTTTAACAGCGAGCTTAATAAATGTACAATTTCTCCTTCATGCAAGCTCAAGCATGTGCTCTACGAAGCCATGCAAGCTTTTATCAAAGTACTTGATGGTTATACGCTTCAAGACTTAGTTATGAACAAAGATGAGCTAAATTTCTTATTGTTATCCGGTCAACAAAAAACCTGAACGATTAAAAGTTATGAACTCTCAATCGTTCAGGTATAGTAGAGGCTGAATTACTTATGTCTCAGTCTCTTTTTAATATGGTTTCTTCTGATAAAAATAATTCGGTGACAGCACCTTGTTTTTATAAGGCTTGTGAAAAATATGCGTCGTCGCTGGTGAAACTGGTGGGGTGAGCCACGTCCAGTTCCCCGTTACTTCTCGTCCATTTTTCTCTTCACGCTCTTCAAATAAGCGAAACTGCTGGGCAGCTGTATGATGATCAACGATACTGACACCTTGCTTTTTAAAAGAAGACAGGACGGCCACATTTAGTTCAACAAGCGCTTTATCCTTCCATAGCGTTGCGTTATAGCGAGTATCTAACCCCATAATAGAGGCAACTTTAGGAAGCATATTATAACGATCTGTATCCGCTAAATTACGCGCGCCAATTTCTGTGCCCATATACCAGCCGTTAAACGGTGCAGCTATATATTCAATCCCACCAATTTCCAGATTCATATCAGAAATCATCGGCACTCCATACCATTTAAGCTGTAGATCAGCAAATCCTGCTATCTCTGGGTGAGTAATAGTGACTTCCTTGACAAGTTCCTTAGGAATCGAGAACCACTGCGGCTTCTCCCCATTCACTTGAATAACTAAAGGAAGCAAATCAAAGTGCGTACCGGCTCCTTCCCAACCTAACTCTTGGCACACTTTCGTAAATTCATTGGATGCGGCATCACCAAGCTGTCCATATTCCATTTCATAGCCTGCGTACCTCAGCAGCTGATGATTCCAGATTCGTACCGGCTCTTTCTCACCTGCTTTTGGTTTAAAAACCGTAATCGTTGAGCGAATTTTCCCATCGTTAGTCGCATACTCAATATGCTTATAAAGAGCATCGCGTACTTCTTCAACAGTTGATGCTTCACGCTCATCAAACACGTGAAGAGACTGCCAAAATAAGCGACCGATACATTTGTTGCTGTTTCTCCAAGCCATTCGAGCACCATGTTCAAGCTCATCAAACGTGTGAGTGTACGTTCCTGTTTCTTCAATTTCTTTTTGAACCTGCACTAAACGCTCAGCAGTTTCTTCGGCTCTATCAAGCTCTATATAACAAAGGTGAATAAATTCACTCGCTTTTATCATCAAGTCTTGTTTGTTCAATTTTGTTCACTCCTAGAAGAACAACTTCTTGCTTTTAACCGCAAGCATTCTTCAGTATACCATTACCTTGAATTAAAAGCTTTTTACAATGTTTATTTTATACGTCAGTATCCTCGATTAAGATCTACTTTATTTTCTAACGGTTTGTCCGCTTCAATTCGATCTAGCGTATCAAAAAAACAAGCAACCGCTTCTTCAGGCGTCGTAACAGCCGAAATATGAGGCGTAATTACGATGTTCTCATGCTCCCATAGCATATCAGATTGAGGTAGCGGTTCCACTTCAAACACATCTAAAAATGCCTTTTTAATTCTTCTCGTATTGATAGCTTCTATAAGTGATACCGTATCAACCGTTGCGCCTCTTCCTACATTAATAAAGTATGCACCTTGTAAAATATTCATCCACTCCGCATTAAACATACGATTCGTTTCAGGCGTTAGCGGCAGTGTATTAATGATCCAATCTGCTTGTTTTACATGCGATGCTTCATCACCTGTTGCTACAACCTGATGAAAATGTTGGTTGCTTTTGCCACTTCGAGAAACTCCTATTACTTGGACACCAAACCTTTTTAACATTTCTGCAATAGACTGTCCAATTTCACCAGTTCCATAAATAACAACTTTTTGACTTGATAACAAAACAGGTTCCAATGGCTCCCATTTCTTTTCACGCTGTGCTTTTTGAAAAGCAACATGGTACTGAAGCTCACTCAGCATATAGCTTAAACAATACTCGCTCATTCTCGCTCCAAATGAGCAAACAGTTCTTGTCAAAATAACATCGTCTTTCCAACTATCTAATTTGACGTAGCGATCTACACCTGCTCCTAAAGAATGAACCCACTTCATTTGATGAAAGGCAAAGTTTTCAACAGGATAAAAGCTCATATAAGCATCTGCCCACTTCAAGTCCTCATCGTTTATATTTTTTTCATCAACGTAGCGAAAAGTCTTGCCTCGCTTATCTTCTCTTTCAATGATACCCTCTAATTCTTTATACATGCGGCTTGTGACCAAAATGTTTTGAATCTCCACTATCTGCTCCCCCTTGCTTCAACCTATATCCTTGTTTCTTATTATGAAGCATGAAATAGAAACAATCGAGTCTGAAGCATTTATTCATTCTTTTTTTCTGAAACAACCGCCTAAACATCACCTGTTACGGAATGACATAATATTAGCATGGATTTATCTCTCTAATTTCGCTATAATCGGGGGTGGATTACTGATAAATAAACAATCATCGATTGATTTTAAATAGAAAAGGTGTGTAAACATGAGCGTACTAACGGTTAAAAATTTAAGTCACGGCTTTGGTGATCGCGCAATTTTTAATGATGTTTCATTTCGCCTGTTAAAAGGTGAACACGTAGGTTTAATCGGAGCAAACGGAGAAGGTAAATCAACGTTTATGAACATTATTACAGGAAAGCTCGAGCCGGATGCCGGAAAAGTTGAGTGGTCTAGAAAAGTTCGTGTCGGTTACCTTGACCAGCACACTTCTCTTGAAAAGGGATTAACAATCCGCGACGTTTTAAAAGGTGCGTTTCAATACTTATTTGACTTAGAAGCGCAGATGAACGGACTATATGAAAAAATGGCTGACGTCTCTCCTGAAGAACTAGAAAAGCTTCTGGAAGAAGTGGGTACAATCCAGGATTTATTAACGAATAATGATTTCTATGTCATTGATGCTAAGGTTGAAGAAATCGCTAGAGGGCTAGGGCTAGAAGATATCGGATTAGAGCGTGATGTGCAAGACTTAAGCGGTGGGCAGCGTACAAAAGTCCTTCTTGCGAAACTCTTGTTAGAAAAACCAGAGATTCTTTTACTTGATGAGCCCACTAACTATTTAGATGAGCAGCATATTGAATGGTTGAAACGTTACCTACAGGAATACGAAAATGCATTTATTTTAATCTCGCATGATATTCCATTTTTAAATAGCGTTATTAACCTTATTTATCATATGGAAAATCAAGAGTTGAATCGCTATGTAGGCGACTACGATGATTTTATGAAAATCTATGAAATGAAAAAACAGCAGCTAGAAGCAGCTTACAAAAAGCAACAGCAAGAAATGGCTGATTTAAAGGATTTTGTGGCTCGAAACAAAGCTCGTGTGTCGACACGAAACATGGCAATGTCTCGACAAAAGAAGCTTGATAAAATGGAGGTTATTGAGCTTGCTCAAGAGCGTCCGAAACCAGAATTCAACTTCAAACCTGCACGTACATCCAGCAAGCTGATTTTCGAAACAACAGATTTAGTCATTGGGTATGACGAGCCGTTATCAAAACCACTGAATCTCCGCATGGAGCGTGGCCAGAAAATCGCATTATCCGGTGCGAACGGAATTGGTAAAACAACGCTATTAAAAAGTATTTTAGGTGAAATCAAACCGCTATCTGGTTCTGTTGAAAAAGGAGACTATCAGCACATCGGCTACTTTGAACAAGAAATCAAAAAAACCAATTATAACACATGTATTGAAGAAGTCTGGAATGAATTCCCTCACTTTACGCAGTACGAAATTCGCGCTGCGCTTGCGAAATGCGGTTTAACAACGAAGCATATTGAAAGTAAAGTTGAAGTATTAAGCGGTGGAGAAAAAGCAAAGGTTCGCCTATGTAAGCTCATTAACAATGAAACCAACATCCTTGTTCTCGATGAGCCTACCAACCACTTAGACGTAGATGCCAAGGAAGAATTAAAGCGTGCTTTAAAAGAATACAAAGGAAGCATTTTGCTTATTTGTCACGAACCTGAGTTTTATGAAGACGTTGTAACGGACGTATGGAACTGCGAAACGTGGACAACAAAATTATTTTAATTTTTTCATCACTATGTGCATATAAAGGAAAAAAGCGGGAATGCTATTAGTAAGTTCCCCCCCCTTTGTATTAGTAACCATTTTCGGATGGTTGCTTTTTTTATTTTTATAAATAAGCTGTGTATAAATTTGTTTACACCCGACCATACTAGAATCATATTCTCCCCTAATTGGACAAGCCGGTTAGCTTTAACAGCTAGCCGGCTTATTTTTTCATGTTCACCCAACTATCAAAATGATGAATGCTGAAACGGGTGGATTTATCATCTACTATAACAATCATTTCTTGAATTTCTTGCATCATAGCTGCCTCACCTTTAGAAGCAAACGAAATAAACTTCCCTTCCGTTGAAGGCACGGTTTCCAATCCAATTTCAATAGGAGTCGAAAGCACCGATCCCCACCTACGTTCATTCTTTGTAAGCTCAATAAATCCATTTTCCCCCTTCGCTTTATTGCGATAAGCCATTATTGTTACTTCATCAACCATCTTAATGACGGAGTAAGCAAGGCTATCTGATTCAGTGGTTGAATCTATTTCATCAAACCAAAATGGAATGTCAGCTCCTACTAGCACCTGAAGCGCTTTAGCCCGATTAGCGGCGTCTCGTATCATTTCTTCATACGCACTAACGATTTGCAGCTGATTCTTTTCCCAATTCGGCAATAAATACGGCTCAACATCTAGATGAACGCCTTTAAAGCGCTCATCAACTGCTACTTCTTCTTGGTAGTATCCAATCCAGTCCCAAAAGGCTGCATAATCTGATTGACCTGACGTTGCCCATGTACGACTGCCATCTAAAGCATAGACAGTTATTCCGATACTATTTGCAGATTTTATAAAACGTTGATATGCCAAGATAGGTACCTCATGGTTAATTTGCAAATATACACGGTTTACCTTCTTTTTTTGAATATCTTTTACCAACTGGGCTGGATTCTGTTCAATACGAGTCGTATCCCACAACCATGTTGAAAAAAACGTATCATCTACTTCTTCACCACTACTAGCAGCACAACTTGTTGAACTCAATAAAGCGAGCATCCCTACAAATAAACCAACAACTTTTCACTTCACACTTATTCCTCCCTTCTATAACCTTCGATTAAGTAAGCTTGCTTTGGATGGTTAGGCTGTTCAGGATATTTAAGCTGAAGCTTACCTTTGCGCAACATTTTAGATAAGTAATTGTTTCTTACTCCATCAGGCGTACGATCTAGTAAATGAGCTAAATCTTTTAGCCTAAGAGGCTGCTGTGCGCATAGCGAAACAATAACTTCTTCCATTTTTGCTGGACTTAATCGCTTTTTGCGCCTTGCTATTTCAGCTAGATTCCATAGAACGCTATTTTCATCTTCTAAATCTGAAATTAAAACATCTTTTTTATTATAGGAGTAATTATTTTTATTATAGGACCACTCTTCTTTATTATAGGGGTTACCTCCTATATCAACAGGACTAACTCCTATATTTTTACCCTTGAACTCCTCTATTAAATGCGAATCATCTTTATTAAAGGAGTTTGCAATTTTATTATAGGAGCTACTTTTCTCAACAAATTCTTCGGTCGATTCGACATCTCCTGTTTTATTTCCCGTATTGTTATTAAACGATAAAGTCGAAGTCGTTTGATTTTCAGACTCTTTCTGTCCTTCTGGAAAAGACATAGGTAGACTGAGAGTTGTCCTCTTTAGATAGACATCTTGATCAATAGTTGGAAGCTCGTAGCCGTATGATTTCCATTTATCGTGGAGAGCGGTTAAGCCGCTTCCAGAACGTTCACATAAATTTAGTAGTCGAAATAGCTTAAATAAATGTGGATTTCTTAAATTACTCATCTTTGTTATGAACACCTTATCCACAGGAATTCGAAATAATCCTGGATTAGAAAATACGCAGCTCTGCTGATTGTATTCGAATGTTAATCCACCTTCTCCATTATAGTCTGCATGTAGCAACATGTTCGTAACTACCTCAACTAATGAGGAAGCGATCTCACCATTTGGCTGATGTTTATAGACTTGCTCTGTAACATAAAAGTAAAAGTCATATAAATTTCCAGACCATGTACCGTCCTGGGATGTGAATCGTTCATTCCATCCACCTTGTGCATCGCTTTCTCGATACTCTAAAAAGTATTGTGGTAAAATTTCTGTAATCATTCTCTCTTCACTAAACATAAGCAAGCCCGCAAGCGTTACACCTTCTTTATGAGTGTCTCTCGCTTTTCCCCATGCTCCTATCTTATAAAGAAACTCTTTGGTTTCAAGGACGTTCCAAGGATGATCTGGCTTTACTGCAGCAAACTTATCTCGATAACTTTTAATTGTTTCAAAGTTCAGCTCATTTAATCCATAATGCTCTAGGATGAGGTTATCTTGTATCATTTTTTACTCTCCTATTGTATATTTATTCGTACTTATCCATCTTTTCTGTGGATAACTAGTAAATTTCTCAGTTTATTCTTCTTATATGACTTGCAAAAACGTATTCAATACGCTTTTGAGCATACATAACTAACTACTCGTGGCTATATGTAAGCTAGACATATATCCTTTTTATTTTATCACTTTTTTCTTCTTTCCTCTTCTGCATTCTCAACTATTCATAGCTAGCTTTGTTTTGCTACATAATTCCTTCTTCTCAACCAATCTACTAGGTAAATCAATTATTCGCTCTATCCGCTCTGTTTTGTTATAATACAGAACATAATTATAAAGAGAATGAGGGATTTATATGGAAAAAGCAACGTTTGCAGGTGGATGCTTTTGGTGTATGGTTACACCCTTCGATGAACTAGAAGGCATTCATGGTATTGTATCAGGATACACAGGTGGTACCGTAGAAAACCCAACTTATGAGCAGGTAAAATCAGGTACTTCAGGTCATTATGAGGCTGTACAAATCACGTTTGACCCGGAAGTATTCCCTTACAAGCGCTTATTAGACCTTTATTGGCCACAAATCGATCCAACTGATCCAGACGGTCAGTTCCAAGATCGTGGCCCTCAATACAGAACAGCAATTTTTTACCATAATGAACAACAGCGTACGGAAGCAGAGGAATCAAAACAAGCCGTTGCCGATAGCGGCCGCTTTAAAAATCCTATCGTAACAGCGGTTCTTCCTGCCTCTGAATTCTATGCAGCGGAAGATTATCATCAGGATTTTCATAAGAAAAACCCTAAGCACTACAAAGAAGATCGTGCTAAATCTGGCCGCGATGAGTTTATTGAGGAGAACTGGAAATAAAAATAAGCACCCATGCTGGCATGGGTGCTTTCTTCTTACCAATTATTCGTATACGTTGTAGGCGTTCCTGGAACATTCCAATACTGCTGGGTTGGTTGCCATGATTTTAATGAGCCATCCGAGCGCTTGATAATCGCTTTGAACTGAACGCTTCGATCGGCTGGGAAATTAACGGTTCCTCTCCAATCTCCGTACGTTGAGTTGTAAGAGAGTTTAATTGGATAAGCGATTGTGTCCCACTGTCCAAGTTCAGGACGATCTCCGACGATGTAAACACTCTCTCCAGACGATGTAGGTGCATTTTTAACAACTATTGTCTGTGCAACCGGTTTTATATTTAAGTGCTGATTAAACTGGCTCATACGCGTTGAGTTATTAATAACATCATAGAATCTTAAAAGCGTAAAGCCCGCAAAGTTATAGTTAAATGTCATTTCAGCTGCGCGTTTATACTGCTCTTCACTTCCGATACTTAAAGCATTTTCACCATTTAATACAATCCCTTTTGCGTTTGCTAGGCTTGCAACTTCTTTTACTAACGTTTTTTGCATTGAATACTCAGGATATGTCCCGCTATCAACCATTTCTAAGCACGTAAACGTCAAATCTAGCTTGGCTGTTTTAAATGAGTCTAATAACGTACTGTAGTTATTATAACCCGCTGGCTTTTCAGCAGCATGAGGCATTGTTGGATTATTATATTGCCAGTGTATCCCTGCTATTTTAGCTCCTACAGGCACATTAAACACCGGATCAAAGGCTTGATGAGCTAATGCTCCAATACGCTTTGCATGGTCTTGCAGAACTCCTTGATACCATTCTAGAAAGTCTTTTCCATAGTTTGTGTTATATCCATCCTTTAAAAACTGATTCCCATCTGAAGGTGGTAAAATTTGTGATGTTGATGTTAAACTTAGTCCCCATGCTTGGTTTACACCCGCTAACGAGCCATACTTGTTAACGGCCCACATTTGGAATTTAGATTTTGCAAAGTCTGTGTATGCTTGAAATTTCCCTCTAGAAGGGTAGCCTGTCCCATCAGCAACTGTATATGAAGGATAGCGAAGCTCACCAGCTGGTCCCCCTGATAAATAAACCTTTGGAATAATGTCTTCATACGGTGCTAACGCTTGCACAAATGCTGTGCATAGCTCCCCGTACTGTTTTGTGATTACGTCTGTCGCTAATGGGTTTACTGTTTCTTTGTTTACTGTACCTGTTTCTGATTTAAAATATAGGCTATCATCTGTTTTAGTATTCCAAATCCATGAAGGAAGAGGCGTGTTACAGTCATCTCCTACATTTCCACCACATTGATGCGTCGAGATAATCGGCACCATTTTTATTCCCGCATTTCGAGCTGCCTGTGCAAATCGCTGTGCATAAGAAAAGTCGAACTGCTGGTCACCGTTTTTCTCCATATCTCCCCACCAAAAATCTACTGTCACAGCGTAAAATCCATTTTGCTTTGCCTTCCGAAGGTCATTTTCAAAAGCTTCCCACGTAGTAAACTCCGTTACTTTCTTTAGTGGTGCCATTAAATAGGTCTTGTAATTCGAGTTAAACGACTGTCCATTTACCGCTGCTTGGCTATTGGTTGGCCCTAATATGAAAGCGGTAACAAAACAATAAGTGATGCAAACTTTTTAATTGGGTTGTACATATAATTCCCCCTATTTTTTAAAATCCAATAGGTTATATTCGGCTTCTTTCTTCAAAATCCTGTTGCGAAAAAAATAAAAGAGTTTGGGACATAACAAAATGATTGCTTCTAAAAGACGAACACTAGCTGTTCCCATCTCTTTCCCGCAGGAGTCGAGTGTCCTACGCTCCATTCCACCCTGTTTCCAACATTGTTTTCACAATCAACCAAAAAACCTGAACGATTAAAAGTTATGAACTCTCAGTCGTTCAGGTATAGTAAGGACTGAACTACTTATGTCTCAGTCTCTTTCTTATCTTATTAATTCCAAATAGCGCTTACCCATTCAGGGTGGTCAATAAATGGATTTCGGTTATGCTGATAATCTGAGTAAATAATCTCATTACGACGTCGCTCAGAAGCGTCTACAGGGTCCTGTTGATGCCACTGTAACAACACTGACAGCTTACCATGGTACGGAGCACTTCCGTTGTTTACCACATTATTCAACTCTAAATCCGGCTCATCGCTTACATCACCTTCATAACGAACAGCCATATAAAATAGCATACGGGCCACGTCACCTTTTACCTCATCGCGAGGCTCCCAAGAGTCACTATCATAGTAGTTGCCAAGCGCTTCAGTATGCTCTTTGCCACCGTTATCAAAATCTAAATTATTACGCGTACTGTTAACTGACATATCCGTTGGACGTAAATGGTGAATATCAGTTCCTGCTCCCATTGATGTTCCAAAATCTCCATGCGACTTTGCCCAAACGTGTTCTCGGTTCCAATCATTTGAACCTGATCCGTTTGTAAACTTCCCTTGAGAACGCCCTGTATAAAGTAAGATAATATTATTAGAATTAGTAGGATCTTCATCTGTTTTACGAAGTGCATCCCATACTGCTGAGTATGAAATTTCTGTATGATCATCAATGATGTTATGTAATGCTGATTTTAATTCAGTCCCCGTTTTTCCTTCAGCAGGTGAATAATACTCTTCAACAGATGAAGCGGGTGGATTTGTTGGTTCAGTTGGATCCGTCGTGCCGCTTGTTTCCTTTGACATCATCGTTACATTTTTTAAGCCTGGGTGTGAAAAATAAGCTGTTAAGTTTCCAGTCGCTGCAATTTGTTTTCCTTTTAGCGTTGGATTTGTTTGTAGTCCAAATCCTGAACGAAACGTAGAGGGGATTTGAACATAAAGCATTTTAGATGGATTAGTTTCAGTTGGCGTATCCGCAATTGCTAGTGCATAGTCATTTGGATAATTACTCGTTACAACTGTAGTGGTGCCAGTTGGTTGCCCCACAACGTATCCTTCTACCGTTTGAATGGAATTATTTTGCGACGAAATGGCTTGTGAGACGCTGATTGCAGTTGCAGCTTTCGGGTGCTGCAGTGGCAAGCCGCTAATAACTAGCGCTACTAATAAAGTAACTAGAAACAACACCTTGTACAAAGGAGCAGAACTTTTCTTCAACATCATTTCCCCCTATGGAATTATTATTTGACTCTTTTTATTATAGTTTTCAAACGTTAAAATTTTTGTAGGAATTTGTTAAATTTTCTAGGGAAAAGGAATCAATCTTCTTTACAAGTCTTTCTTCTCATAGAAAAGGTCTGCTTCTTCCAAATGAAGTGTGATATAATCAACCGAATATAGAAATCATAGACTAGACAGTCTAATTTGAAATGAGGTTACTGAATGCTTACTTTTGACGAAAAACTATCCGTTATTACGTCTTTCTCTGAACTAGAGCGTAAAGACGTTTCGCTTGGACGCGTAAATTTTCAATACAATGAAAGTGTTTATGATAAAAAGAATGTGGTGTATCACTTGCACCCAAATGGAAACGGATTTGTATACGCTGGTCACCTTTCTGGCTATGACACAAATGATAAAGGCCTTGTGAATATCCGTGAGTTTTCACAGGAAGAGCTGCGTACAATTATCGAGCAGTCAATCAATAGTCTTTCTCACCGCCCTGAGCACGAAATGATTGAAGAAGCTGTAATCGGAGACGGCCGCGAGCAGCGCTGGCACGGTCCCGAAGGAGCTACGTTATTACTGGTACATGAAGATTCACTATGGAACATTTATGCTGGATTGAATTTAGAAGCTGCGTTTGAATCATATGAAGAAGCAGAAGACTATCTAATGGATGAAGGATTTAGCCGCTTGCGAGATTAATTTATAAATGAAAAGACGCCGCGTTCTTAATAAAAGAACGCGGCGTCTTTTATTCATCCTGCCCATTTATCTGAGCTGGTTTTAACTTTGGAATAAGCACCGTAAATAATAAAACTAATCCAATTCCAATCAACAATATATACACCCACTGTAGTTTTAATCCTGTTTCCTCCGGTACATCTTGTACTGAGGAAGACTGAACAGGTGACTCAGTTGAAGTGAACAAACCATATTTATTAACTTGAGATTGAATGGAGTGGTTTGTTGTTGAATCATTTAAAAATAAAGAGCTTTTTAACGAAGGCTTTTTCTCTTCATCAGTAAATGGGATTCCTCTTATTTCCTCAGGAATGTTTTCTACTTCTCTTTTCGTTTGACCAAGAGAATCGGGATTGAGATTTATTTGCTCATCTTGAAAAATATTGGGTGCTAGATCTTGCACCTGTGTTTGCGTGTCATTCGCTGCGTATACGTTTGAAGTAGATAGAAAGAGAAGAACCGCTAAAAGTGCGATTCTTCCTATCATATTATGCTTCATACGTTTCATCACTCTCTGCTTGTTTATCCTTAGATGTCAGCATACGAATGATAAACGGAATAACCGTTAACACAGCAGTTAGTCCAAGCAGAATAGTAGTCGCTTCTGCAAATAGAGAAGTCGTTTCGTACTGAATTGACATATATACTTTTGAAACCGGATCTTCGTAATTAAAGTTTGGCATTGCTAGATTTAATAGCGGCGTGATAAAGAATAAAATCATCAGCACTGTTGCAATCCAACCTACGAAATTACCGATTAAGAAGGCTCCTCTTACAAGAGTTGAAGCTAATAGTAATAGTACAATCGTGAAGATAGACCATTCCATTGCTCTTTCTCCTGACAGTGAGTAAATATTTAAGCTGAATGTACTAATCATTAAACCAACAATCATCACCAGTAGTCCGAATAGTGATCCTCTTACAAGAAGAGGCGCGTTTTTGTAGTAGTGACTAAAGTATCCTATTAATAAACTGCTGATAAGGATAATAACAAGAAGTACAACAGGTGGAACAGTCTTTGTCTTTTCTGCTGGTACCTCACCGCTTACCTGTAGCGGATTTGCAAGGTAGTCATAGACATAATCGTTGTTTTGGCCATCTACTAACGTGTTGTTTAATAGACGATATACTTGGCCACGCACAAGCTTCGTTGAATCTACGTTTTGTGACCATTTGTTATTAAGCGTATCCGCTTGATCCTGTACTTCGTTAACTTTCTCCTGCAGTTCACCCGTATACTCTACAACGCTTGATTGACGTTCACCAAGAGTTGAAATCAAATCATTCATTCCTTTTAGCTCTTGACCCATACTCTTTTGAAGAGTAATAAGACTTGAAACGTCTGCATTCTCTTGTGTTGGAGCTTCAACTGCACTTTCAGAAGCTACGCTTTGAAGCGTTTCATTCATTGATCCTGCCTTTTCTTGAAGAGCTGATAAGCTTTCAACAATAGATGCTTGCTCCCCTTCAATTAGCTGGCCATAAGAATCAGTAAACTGTTGAATAGATGAAGAGAATGAATCTATTCCTTCTGCTGTTGATAATAAGTTATTTTGCAGCTGCTTGCGAATAACGCTTGGCTGCTCATCTCCGTAAAGAATTGCTTGAATGCGCTGACGCGTGCCTTCATTTTGCAGCACAGCGTCTTGAAGATCTTCGTTACTTCCTCGACTTAAGGCTAACTCATACTGTGAAAGATCTCCATAATATTGGAGAAGCTTTGACATATTCTCTGTTTGAATACCTGAAGCAAATAGTTCAGCCAACTTTTGTTTTCTGCTTTCAGATAGCTGACTTGAGGATAAAATTTTATCTTCTTTATCAGTAATCATGCTAACAACGGTTTGCACGTCACCATTAGGCTGATTATTTATTTCTTCTAACTGCGCTACGCGTTCTCTTAGCGCTTCGTTGACAGCTAACAGCTCTTGAATTTGCTTTTGAAGTTCTTCTTTTCCGTCATTGTCATTGTTGTTTGATGGGGGAACTTCAACCGTTACGTTTTCCAACTGGTCACTTACACCTTGTAAGCGTGTAGAAAAGTCTGCAATCTTTTGTTGCGTATCGGCCACACCTTCATTTTGCTCTTCTTCTGGTAAAGCAGCAAGATTCTCACTCCACGCTTGAAGGTCGTTCTTCATCCCTTGAAGCTGTTGGCGTTGACTCTCTAAGTCAACAGGAACTGTTGTAGGAGACTCTTCGCCAGTTTCTGACGGCGTCGTCTCCCCTTCTTCATCTTCTGGAATTACCGGATTATCTTCTATTGGTGGTAAGGTCTCACCCTCTTCTTCTTTTGAAGGTGCTATCTCTAGCTCTTTTCGAAGCGTGGACAGCTTGCTTTGTACTTCGTTTAGCGTTGTTTGCTCAGTTACTTGGCTGTACTGGCTGAGTAAATCCTGATTTAAACGATTGAGTTCGTCCTGCTGTCCAGACGTTTTATCTTCTGTCGCTTCCTGCAGATTATCAGCAATTTGCTTGTTTTCATCGATTTGCTGCTGAACGTTTGAAAGCTTCCCAAACACTTTCCCTGCTTCACTTTCAAACTGCTCGCGATCGCCGTTTTGTCCTTCAGAAATCATCGCGATTCCTTCTTGAATATCGCCCACACTTTCCGTTTGAGCTTTTAACAGCATTTCTTTTTGCTTTTCTTGGTACATTTTGTATTCTTCAACGTATTTAATAAAATTTGTCAGGTTTTCTTCAACCTGCTGCACATTATTTTTACGTTCACTTGAGCCTTCTTCCGCACTTTTTACATTTGTTTGAATTTGCTCAAGAATTTTCTTTTGGTCATCAATTTCACCAGCTAGATTTTTAGAATTAGGTTTATAGAAAGCTACCATTGTGTTTTGGAAAGCAATCTCTTTTTCTAAAATTTTATCAAACTGACCTCTAACCTTTTCAACTTCTTGCGATACATAGCTCCAATAAAGAGAAGACATATCATTGTTTACTTTGGCCGTCGCATCCTCTAGCTCACGAACGACTTTTTCTTTGTTAACTGCATTCAATTGATTTTGAACTTTATATTGGAAAGTGGCTTTCTGAGGTTTCTCTTGGTCATACGTCAAAATATTCTCTGAGAAGTTCGATGGAATATAAATTACCGCATCGTATTTACCACTTTGTAATCCATTTGTAGCTGCGCTTCGA
The DNA here is from genome assembly GCF_056820425.1 of Priestia sp. KCTC 13724. NCBI lineage: Bacteria > Bacillati > Bacillota > Bacilli > Caryophanales > Bacillaceae > Priestia > Priestia sp. KCTC 13724. The sequence goes on from NZ_JBXDLD010000037.1 coordinate 15,041, forward strand.
CTTAGGACCGTCCAATCGTAATCTGAATCCTTATCTAATATGGCTGCCACTCGTTGTCCAAAACGAATGGGCTCTTCACCTTTTTCTTCCTCCACACCAATATCTTCATTTACAACAGCGATGGTTCTTGTTGCATTTTCAGTTACTTTCAGTGGGTTATCACCAATATATTGAAAGAAAAGGGAAGGAAACCCTAAGATGAAAATGACAGCTACGATTACTTTAAGCGTATATTTTCGCTGTTCCGTCATATTAGAACCTTCCTTTCACTCATACATAAGGGAATTTGAATACGCGTCGCTTTATTGTCTTTTACGTAATATCCAAACCCTGGGTTTACATCTGCTTCTTTGCGATCATAGTTTAGGTTAATCAGGTTTTGCTCTGATTTTTTCATTAATAAAACGGCTTGGCGTATTTGCTTCATTTCAGTGGTTAACACATCAAAGCCTTTAGAGAAGTCATTTTGACTTCCTGATGCAACAATATTAAAGCCAACATGACTATAGTTTTTAATAAGCTTTGTAATGCGATCTTGCATCAAGGTATCAATGGTTTGCTGGAATCGTCCAAACCCATCAATCATAAGAAGTATTGGTGTAAATGTTAAGTCACCAACGGTTCCATCATGAATGGCTTCTAAATAGCGCTCTTCTCGTTTTTGCAGCTTTGCTTCCGCTCCTTCTATCCACTGCATAATTTGCTCTTTCGTCTCAATGTATACAATTTCATCTTCCGTGGCATAAGATGAAAGGCCACGATCGATTGCATCAAATAAACCAATTTGACGAATCCCCTGCGCAAGAGATGTTTGTAGCACCACTTTAAGGACGTTTGTTTTTCCTTTTTGTGTCGGCCCCAGCACGAGACAATGTTTGTTCTTCATTAAGTTTAAGTGCACTGGACGAACAAACTCTTCATCTAATCCGAGCGGAATAACACCACTTTCTCGTACGATACGGTGATCCGTCATAAACTCATGCAGTACAAGTTTAGGTTGTAACATTGGCACTTGTTCTGGTAATTCAATACCTGCATATTTCTCTTTCAGAACCTGAACTTGATTTTTGATGTTATCAAGAATCGCGAAGTCATCCTCACCTTCAGCGGGCAGGAACATCTGTGAAAAATAAGACGTATCCGTTTTAATAACCGCACGACCAGGTATTGCTTCTAGAGCATAAGGAATGCGTCCTAAGATTGTGTATGATTCTGAGCTATCCATTAAATAGTGAACAACCTTGGTTTTTAAGTTATTCATAAGCGACTGGCGCACAGAGTTAATTCGCGTTGCCGTAAAAATCATATATACGCCAAGCGACTGGCCGTCACGGACAAGCTGCGTAAATTGCATCTCTAAATCTTGCATTTCTTCTTTTACAAGATCAAAATTATCAATCGTGATAAAGATAAGCGGAAGCTTCTCTTGAGCAATTCGGTTATACATCTTTATGTTGCTAACCTCTGTGTCTTGGAATAGCTGCTTGCGCTCGGATAGCTCGTGCTTAATAATCTTCATGAACTTTTCAATCTTACGTCCTTCATCCATTAAGAAATAATCAGCAGTGTGCGGAAGCTGGCGTAATGGAAGCAGCGTACCATTTCCAAAATCAAAGATATAGTAGTGTAGCTCATCTGGCTGATAGCGCTCAGCGAAGCTAAGCATAAGCGTCATCGCAGTGAATGATTTTCCATAGCCCGATGAACCAAATACGCCGATATTGCCATCTTCCATCATTTCGTATGCATATGGCGTTTGGCTTTGTTTTTCAGGCTCATCTACAAGGCCAATATAGAATTTCTCCCTCTCTCCTGTTTGGAAAGCAGAGCGATATAAACGATTTTCTAGCGGAGGGAGCCATGGGCTTCTTAATCGATTAATTCCTAAATTATGTTGAACTTCTTCAATTCTTTCTACAATCACGGCGATTTCCGGCTGAGCACTTTTCCTTTTCGTTTGCTGTGATGATACGTCAGAGAGTGGAATTAGCCCTAAGTCTGTTACGATGGCCACTTCATCTTCCGTTCCATACACATCATCTTGTTGATATGGTGCTCCGCTCCAAGCAGATTGGAACAGTTCGTATACTTCGTTATTACCAACTTGTAAATAACCTCGACCTGTCACCGTAATCGAAGCCGCATCAGCATTTTTTAGAATCTCTTTACTATCTGTTGCGTCTTGTACTTTTAGAGCTACTTTAAACCTTGCGTTACTCCAAATTTGCTCATCGATAACTCCACCTGGCTTTTGTGTGGCCAAGATCAAGTGAACGCCTAAGCTACGTCCAATACGAGCGGCGCTGACAAGCTCTCGAATAAATTCTGGCTCTTCACTTTTTAATTCAGCAAACTCGTCTGATATTAAGAATAAGTGTGGCAGCGGCTCTTCAGCAGCTCTCTGCTTATACAAGTCTGTATAGTCATTTATGTGATTAACTTCGTACTGATCAAATAAGCGCTGGCGTCTTTTCAACTCACTTTTAATGGAGGCCAAGGCACGCGTACTGAAATTTTTACTACCTTCTATATTCGTGATGGTTCCAAGCAAATGTGGCATATTCTTAAACGGCTGTGCCATTCCTCCACCCTTGTAGTCAATCAATAAAAATGCGACTTCATGAGGATGGAAATTGACAGCTAACGATAGGATATACGTTTGTAAAAATTCACTTTTACCTGAACCTGTTGTTCCAGCTAGTAACCCGTGTGGACCGTGCGCTTTTTCATGTAGATTCAGCTCAACCAGATCCTCTTTTCCTTTTAAACCGATTGGTACAGCCAATGACTTGGCCGACTCATTCGTATGCCAGTTTCTCTCAATTGGCAGATCAGCCACTTCCTTTGCTTGGAATAACTCCAGAAAGGACACGCTGTCTGGAATAGAGTTAGTCATTCCCATTTGATGATCTAGCGTTCGCAGCATGCGAGCGAACGCTTCATTATCCTCATTACGGTGTTCATCAAGGTGAAATGAAATATTAACTGCCTTTTTCTTTTGAATTAAAATGTCTCCCTCTTGTTCATTAATATAACGAATAAGAGTGTGAACATTATCCGATAAACTTTCCTTTGTTTCAGCTCCAAAGATTGTAGAGAAGCCAAGATACGGATGCTCCCCTTCTAGATATTCTAAGATTACATGATCTGTAATAAGCTGTTGGTTCGTAACAATGAATACCAAGTGAGGTAAAAACACACCGTTGCCTTTCTCTTCATCCAAGTCTCTTTCGCGCAACAGTTCATAAATAGAGGATAAAAGCTGGTCTCTTGTTTTTTCATTATAAATAAAGCCTTTGGCGAACGAATGAGGCAGTTGAAAATGCGGAAGCCACTTCATCCATTCCCAATCCTTATATTCGTTTTCATCAAAGATAAAGATAAAGCGAACATCATGATAGCTATGAGCAAAAGCAAGCTGACCAATTAACTGATGAAGCTCACGCTTAACTGTTTTCGATTTACCAATTAAACCAATGGCTCCGTTTTCTAACTTCGCAGTGATTGGCGCCTGAGAAACTTCACGATATACCTTTTCTATGTGCTGGGACTGTTCAAGCAGATCGTCAATTTCTCTATTAGCCATATCTCCTGTATTTAAGGAAATTTCATAGCTAGAGGGTACTGTCCCGGTACCAAGACGTATTTGAAGAAAATCGCTACTATCTAGCGTTCGTTCCCAAATACGGTCAGAGATATGATTGGTTAAATACTTCATTCGCTCAAACGTTGGAAAATGGTAATGAAGCACTTTTCCTTGCGATTCAGCTAGTTCCTGAAGCTCCGTTCGCTTATTTTCTAAATACTGCGTGTAAATACGGCGACGACGTTCTTGGCGTTTTTTACGCTGCTTTTTATCTCGGAAATATTGCACTGTTGAGACAACAAGCGTCGTCGTAAACATCATCACAGAAATAATAATAAAGATTCCACGCGGTTGAATAAGTGCTACGGTCCCCATAACAAGAAGCATAACAAGCGGTGGCAAGATTGTTAGCCACAAGCTTCGGTTGTTATCATCGCCATCCTGAGCTGGGAACGATAAATGCACTTTTTCATCGGGCAGCTCATAAATCATCCGCGGCGTACGGCGATAAACAGGATATTTTTTTTTCATTTCAGAAATAGGCTGTTTCGACTTAGGAAGCTTCGTAAAAAACTCATCAAAACGATGAACCTTTAATAAATCATGTTCAAGTAATTCAATTGTAACCGCACCCCAGGTAATCACATCGCCAAGCTTCAGCTTGGTCACACTTGAAATACGCTGGCCGTTTACAAATACGGCACCATCTTTTGGAAGGATTCGCCATGTTGCTTTAACTTTCAGCAAAGAAAATTCCTTGCTATTATGTACAACTAGCTTCTTGTTGGGCTGATATACATCTGCTGTCTCGTCAACGGTTGAGAAGTTGACCTCATGATAATAATCTATATAGTACGTATCTTCCTGCAGCTTTGCAGGACTCAGCACAAATCGAAGTTCTTGATTACTTTCTTGTAGGGTGATAGAGTCGTAATAACTCAGTTGACTCAGTTCGTTATCACCTTGAGAAATAACTACTCTTTGATCTTCTGTTGTCGATATAGTAACGACTCCTTTTTCAAATGGATAGGAAGAAAAAGTCACCGTCTCTTTCGAACTATTACCTACAGTTGCTTGGCGAAAGTTATCAAAGTTAATCGGCAGTTGCTGATACGTCGTTCCGCTAAAAACCCATAAAATGCTCATCTGTCCACCTCCTAGGATGCTGGTTTATCCGACGAATCTGAGTTAGGAGCAGGCTTTTCATCTGCTTTGTCATCTTTATTTTGCTCAACTTCTTTTTCAGACTGCTTATTATCTTCTTCCTGCTTATTATCTGCAGGCTCAGACTGCTTTTGGTTCTCCTGCTGCTCATTTTCAGCTGACTCTTCAGCTTGCTTTTCCTCTTCTTCAATCTGTGATTCAAACTCTTCAATTTCACTTTGAACTGGATCTAATTTCTCTTTTCTTTCATCGCTTGCAAGACTTTCATCTGCTTTTAACTGATTTTCATATTTATAAAGACCGTATAAAATCAAGCTTCGATCTTCTAATAAGCGTGCTTCTTCTAAAGCCTGCTCATTTTCACCTCGACCGATATGAATCCAATAGCTTAAATATTTATCGTCTGATTGAAGCGTAACCGTATTTTGAATGACTTCTTTTTGTTCTTCACTTAATGACTCATTCGTTAAATAAGCTAGAGCTAGCTCATACTGAACAACTTTGGGCATTTCTTTTACTTTATAATCTTCCAGCTGCTCAATAACCCCACTATACTCTTGCTGTAAAAAAGCTTCATTACTACTCACGAATGCCTCTTGCTTTGGCTGTAAAAAAAACGTGGAATAAAACGTATAAATTAAAGCAGGAACTAAGAGCACCGTTACGCCAATTGATGTAAAGCGAAAGATGGTCCACTTTTTCTTCGGGACGGTTACAACTGTTTTTCGCACTTCTTCTACTGTCGTTAGCTGTTGTCTAATAATAGTTAAAAGCTCATTTAAGTCGTCAGCATTTATTAATTTAGAAGCAACCTCTGATAGCTGAATCGTTTCATGCAATTTTAAATACTGAATAAAGCTATATTTGGAATCAACAAGTGAAGCAATTGTCGCTTTTACTTCCACTAGCTCACGAGCCGGATCATATTCATATGGTGGAATGCTTTCTTTAATTCCATAGTGTAAGAAAGCAGGTGTTAAACTTGCGTCAAACATTAAGTTTTCTGGACAAACCACGAGATGAAACCTTGTAAAACTATGATTTTGTATAGATTTTACAAGCTGATAAGCAAACTGCCACTTTTGTTCTTCCGTCTTTTTCTTAAAAAAAGAAAATGGAACAAACGCTTCTGATGGCTGAATTTTCACGTGAAGCTCGTCTTCACTTACGATGATTTCACGAGTGAAGTCCGAGTGCATCTCTTTTAACATATCAACTTCTATGCCATCATTTAGCTTTATCTTTTCTTTTTGGAAGATAAATGTATAGCCTTCTTCTTTGTCACGAATAATAGACGCTTCCAATAAGCTTTCTAAGTAAGTTGGTTTCTTTTCTGCCATTTTAGTAAGCTCCTTCAAAGAATTTCAATGCAATCACCGCTCGAAATGCCACATTCATTTAGTTTTTGATGGCCTGCAAATACTAGGTTTTTATTTGGAACGCGAACCCAATATCCTTCTTTTGGTGTGCTTGAAATTTTTTTAGCTTGCCATGCAATTTCAATCACTTTTTTTACAGAATGATAGTCTGATAGTCTTAAATCAAACCGCTCACCCGTATAGTGTTTTAGATCGATGGTCACTTCAATATACATATGATCTCACCTCAAAACATAGAAAAAGCGCCGTCATCTAAAAAAATGGGGCGCTCTTTTTATCTTATCACTCTCTATATGAGCAAGTTAACCGCGAATTTGGCTAGCGATTTGGTTGTCTGTATCTTCAAGAACGTTTGCAGAATCATCAAGCTGTTTAGCAATTTTGTTTAACAGATTCGACATTTCTACGAAAGATGGCTTTAGCTCTTCATATTGAGCGATAAATGCTTGGCTAGAAGAACCTTCCCACATATCTTGTAACTGATTTCTCATCATATCAAGGCGACCAACTAGGTCTTGAACTTGCCCACTTTCATTATTATAGCGAGCAGCCATTTCACGAAGTTCTGCTGGAGTAACACGAATGATTCCTGACATCGATTTCTCTCCTTATGTATCGTTATAGATTTACTTTAATTGTAAGAAAAAATAGGGTTGAAGGTCAAAGAGAACTTGTAAAAACTAGAAAAAATAAGAATATATATCTACGTATGCCCCTAAAAAATGACAATAAACCTCATAAAACAATGAATTTTATCACAGTAAATATGGTATAAACAGAGACAATTATACCTATATATTGGAAATATATTCATTTATCATACAGAAAAAGCTAACAATTAATATGAAATTTGTTAGCTTCTACTACGATGAAAAATAGTTAAAAAGATTCTTATTTTCTTTTAGCATTTTTAACTCTTCTGGAATAAGTAGTTTCGAAAGTGGAGTATCTGGATTTAGTAAAATCGCCGTATTATCGTTTATCTCTTGCAATAAACCAGAAAATTTAATGACCGCAGCCTTCTCTTTTGATAGCATCTTTTGGAATGGATAATAAGATGAAAAGGCAGGTAAATATAGTTTTTGATTTTTTTCCATTACTCGGACACGCTTGTAAAAATCAACAGACTGTTCATTTCCTGATACTTCGATACATAACAGTTCACTTTTCATTAGCTCTTCATAAAAATGGCCAATTTCTCGATTATCTTTCATTGCTTCAATTAAAGCTTTTTCTAAGGCATTAAAAGAACTACCCATATTTTTCAGTTCCATGCTGTATATTTTCTAAGTCGTTAAATGGTTTTATCCGAGAAGCCTGTTGACTAGTTAACTGCCTTTCGTACAAACCGTATGTTCCTCGTTTATTCATTTGACCTTATCACACCTCAAGCTGTACAAATTTTTCATAAATTAAATCGCATGTTTCTCTATTTGTAACACCGTAGCGATCAGTCTACGTTAAGGTTTTTCATAAAGAGCGCAATATTTATCACTTCATTCATTCCCTGCAAAATCGCTATGCTGAGCTACGTTTTTTCCTTCTTCTGTTTTTTGAATGCCTTTACCACCTAATATGCTTAAACCCATTTGAATAACACCGTATGTAAAAAACTCTGTACGGGTATGCAAATCACCGTGCGCTACTTTTTCGTCCCATGAATTTGAAAGGGATGACCACATCATGTCGAGCGTCTCTAAAGGGTGAGTAATTTCAGCTCGCATTGTTTCAAAGGTTTCCCACTCTGAAATAGACTTAACGCCTTCCCATGTATCCTTAACCCCTGTTGTAGCCCCATCCCACACGTTGCTCCAAAATTCTGTCCATCCGCCAGATAGCTCATCTGCTTCTTTTAGTTTTTCAGCTGTTTCGCTAACGAGCGTATACGCACTTTCAGTTAATGATTCAATTTTCCCAATAATCTGCTGGATTTCCTCTTGCAAATTTAGAATAGACTCAACGTTAGCTACCGATAAAAAGTGCAGATTCGTAGATTCCCAACTTAAACGCTGCAAAGCATCATCCGCTTCTCCTCTCGAGTGCTTAATGCGCTCTGAAAATCGCTCCAAGTCTTCGAAGTTCACTTTAATTTCCATTTGTACACCCTCTTTCTCATGGATATTTTCCATTTTCCTATATTAAAAGTTTACTAAATAGCCTCTGCTTCTTCTCTTAGTCTTGACATTTCGTGATGCAATGAACGATATAACTCATCTCGAACGTCATATAAACGATAAGCTGCCTGTAGGATTTCATTATTAACATTCTCGTAAGAATCTTTCGAACGGCCAGACCATTCAGAAGTATACTGTTGATGAGCACTCTGAAGGGCATATAGCGTTTCTTCAAATTGATTAATAATTTGTTGTACCGTCTCCAAATACAGCTCAAGCTTTTCAACATCTCGATTATATTCCATTCGCTTCCTATTACGATCCATATCGCCAAAGAAGTCATCCATTGCATCAATCAAAATATCCCACGTCCTTATTCCTTTATTATTAGAAGTCTCTTAAAGTAATGTTAAAATAAGGTTATCCAAAACGAAATGCATCATTTAAACTATTTTCAATAATAGGATAATGTATCTATATGATTTTTTACCCAAAATAAAACAACGCCCGTTAGCTTGTAGGCGTTGCTTTTTAAACTCTTATTACTTTATCACAACAAAAATTCTTTTCAAGAAGGAAATAAAAGGATTACTTCTTTTTAGTCTGTTTATGCTGATATGTTTTTTTGTTTGTCTTCTTTCTTGGTTTGTAGCTCTCTCGTTTCTCTTGCTTCGTTCCTTCGGCTACAATTTCACCCATATATAGTTCTTTCTTTACCAGCTTAATCTTTAGCTCACGGGCAATTTGTTTTAGTTCTCTCTCTTCACGCTCCGTTACAAGTGAAATGACCGTTCCTTCAGCTCCTGATCTTCCTGTACGCCCTGATCTGTGTACATATTGTTCAACACTTTGAGGAATATCCACATGAATAACATGTGAAAGCTCTTTAATATCAAGACCACGTGCAGCTAGGTCCGTTGCTAATAAGATTGGAAACTCACCTTTACGAAATGACGTTAACACCTTTGAGCGATCAAGCTTTCGCGTTTCACTATGAAGCGATCCTACGTTCAGCTTTTTAAATTTTAGCTTTTCTTCAAAAATAGATAATGTTTCAATCCCTTTGAAAAAAGCTAGAGCTTTCATTGGTCCCTGATGCGCAAGCTTACGAAGTACTTCTACTTTATCTCGACCTTCACTTACGATATACATATGCTCAACTTTTGGAGCAGGAAGTTCATCTCGGGTTACTTGAACGAAAAGAGGATCATTCATTAATTCCTGAGCTAATGTTTGCGTATGCTGTGATAGCGTTGCTGAAAACACGAGAAGCTGACGATCACTTGGGGCCATTTTAACAATACCTTGTACTGTTTGAATATGTTCAGGTACAAACAGCTGGTCAGCTTCATCAATGACAATCGTTTTTACTTCGTGCATCTTCACTTTTTTCATTTTAATCAGCTCTTGAATGCGCCCAGGCGTTCCAACAATTAGGTTAGGACGTTTTTTCAACTTTTCAACTTGACGCTTAATGTTTGCTCCACCGATAAGCGCTGCGCTAGAAATTCCGCTTCCCTGGCCCCATGTTTGAATCTCACCATGAATCTGCATAACAAGTTCATGGGAAGAAGCTAAGATAACCGCTTGAATATGAGAAGGTCCTGGCTTAAGGTCATGTAAAATTGGAAGTAAATAAGCAAGAGTCTTCCCAGTACCTGTTGGCGACTCACCCATTACATCTCTTTTATTTAAAATTTCTGGTATAGCTTTTGTTTGAATAGCCATTGCTTGTTCAAAGCCTGCCTTCTTCCACGCTTCTTGCAAGAACGGCTGTAGCTGTTCGATAAATTGACTCATATCTTTTCTCCTTTGTCGTTCATCTATTATAAATGCCTAAAGCATCCGTTTCATCTTCAATAGAAGTCCCACCTATGATACACTATTGATTCGTTGAAATACAATGCTTCACGTGAGTATTCATAAGAAAAGCATTGAAAATGCGTCAAAACAACGCATTTTCAATGCTCTTTTCTTGGAACTATCTTAAGATTGGAAGCTTCATTGTAATGGCGGTCCCTACACCAGGGGCGGACCTTACAACAATATGGCCACCATGGAGCTCACAAATCGCTTTGGCAATGTCCATTCCAAGACCTGACCCTTCTTTTTTTTCACTTGTATTCGTTCCTCGGTAATAGCGCTCAAAAAGATTTTCTAGTACGGATTCATCCATACCTACTCCATCATCCTTCACTTCTATAGAAATAAATTCTGTTTCTACAGAAATCGATAGCTTAATAGTTATGTGAGGTGGGTTATGCTTGATTCCATTAAAAATGATATTATCAAGCATTCTCTCAAACCAACGCTTATCTACTTGTTCCAAACGGTTATCTGCACCACTATTTTTTATGGATATGGCCTAGGACAATTCGGAACATTTGGCATGATTAAAGGTATTGCACTATGTACGACAATCTATTTCATTCAGCTCGTTTCCAGCTTGCTTTATTTACGTAAGTTTAAAGTCGGTCCTGTAGAACAGCTGCTTCGTATGTGGACGAATTTATCATGGAGTGGCAAAGCAAAAATGAAGAAGAAAACATTCATAGATGATAGTAAACAGTCTGTGATTTAATCGATTAACTAATGAAAAAGAACCCTCCTTCATAAAGGTGGGTTCCTTACATGTTCTACTCACTAGCTAAAGGCATTGACACCGTTACCAATGTTCCTTTTCCCTTTTCACTTTCAAACTCAATCTGACCTTGATGACGCTCGATAATTTTAAAACAAACGGCTAGTCCCAATCCTGTACCTGCTTCTTTTGTTGAATAAAAAGGTGTGCCAACTTGTTCAATTCTCTCTTTACTCATGCCAATTCCCGTATCCCGAAACTGAATAACGGCACTACCTTCTTCTTCAGCTAACGTTACAATAATCTCACCTTGATTAATTATTGCCTCGATACTATTTTTAATAATATTAATGAATACCTGCTTCAACTGATTAGGATCTGACATAACGTACAGGTCCCGCTTTGAATCATAATGAGCAACGAGAGAAATATTATTGAAATTTGCTTGCGCTTCCATTAAGATTAACACTTGCTTCAATACTTCATTTAAGTTAGTTACTTCAAAAGCTACATGCTGTTTTTTACCTAAAATCAGCATTTCACTAGAAATTAAATTAATTCGGTCAATTTCAGCCAGCATGATGTCTAAGTAACGATCCTCCACTTGCTTTGTGGCCTGCATCACTTGTACAAATCCCTTTAATGAAGTCAGTGGATTTCTTACCTCATGGGCAACGGCAGCTGCTAGCTGGCCAATTACAGACATTTTCTCAGAAGCAATCATAAGCTCTTCATCTCGACGATAGTTCGTAATATCTCTAGCAATCATAAATACGCCGACTACTTGGCCGTTGACGATAATTGGTAATAATGAGCTTCTTAATAGTCGAACTTGACCTTGTTGGTTCACAATCTTTAATTCATATTTAGCGCTTTTGCCTTTTAAAACATTACGAAAATGTTCATGACAAAGGCTTTGATCATCATCAGCGATTAATTCTGAGGTCTTCATTCCTTTTAGCTGTAATCTTGAATAACCCGTTATTTTTTCACCTTCAGGGTTAGTAGAGAGAACTTGACCTTCTTTACTAATCTCAAATACTGCATCCGGGTTATGCTGAAATAACGATTGATAATGTTCATGGCTAGTTAGAAGTTCATAATCCTTTTTTGATAATTCATCCTGTGATTGAAGCAAATAATATGCACGACGATAGACTAACCCGTATAGAATAATACCTGTCGCCAACATGAAGAACCAGCCTTTATACTGTTGAAAAAAGATATATAATTCAAACTTATCTTGAGCAAGAATACGAGATAACTTATCAGAAATAAGAATCCATACGGCTCCCGTTATAATGTACATCACTGCAATTTTCAGTGCTGCTTTACGAGCATCTTTTATCAATGTTTATCCACCTATTATTTTTATAGTTTATGATATCAGGGTAAAAAAGTAATTTATCTTCAATTAAATCCACTTCTTTACCCTTTATGTTAAACGTTTGCAACTAAAAAAACACCTGTTTTTTATAAAAATATACTCGCAAAGTGAAAATGTCAGGCAGCGGCTCGTTGACTCCTATGATAGGTAATTACTTAATACATGCTTTTGCTTCTCATTATAAATGTACGCATAAACAAGGCGACCAATCGTTCCATACGTCATTCGTTCTCCAAGAACACCTTCTCGCACTGACTGCAACATCATGCTTCTTTCTTCAAGAATTTTGGCAATGTTTGATGGCTCTAAACCAAATAACGTTCGCTTAATGTAGGTTGCCAATAGGACAGCACCGATAATCCCAACTAATAATCCGAAAAGAGACCCAATTAAAATGCGTCGATGACCTTCCTGAACAGCTTGCTCGACCTGAACCAGTGAAATCCCTACAGCTACCGCACCAATTTGTTCATTACGCTCATTATAAACAGGTACAAATGCTCTTAGTGATTCATCTAACGTCCCTTTTGCAACCGACGTATACCGTTCACCTTTTAGAACTCTTCTTTCATCCCCACCTTCAAAGTGTTTTCCAATTTTAGCTTCGTTGGGATGAGATTGACGAATTCCGTCCATGTTCATGACCACAATAAATAATACATCTAGCTCTTTTTGAATGGAATTAGTATATGCTTGAATATCTTCTGAATTTTCTTCTGCTAAGCCTCTTCTTACCTCACTGGAGTTTGCGACAATTTTAGCCACATCTGTCGCTTTCTCAGCTTTTTGATTACGAACATTTTCCTCAGTTGAGTTACTGACTAATAAATCGGTTAATAATAATGACATTAAAACAACGATACATACAAGTAAAATGATGATTGATCGCAGCGTCATTCTTAGCCCTTTGACCATTCGCATCAATCCTTTCTCTTTTTATAGTACACCAAAAAAGCCTTATCCACATGTGGATAAGACTTTTGCCATCAAATTGATATTTATAACTTAGGACCTTTTCGATATTTAAACCATCCCATTTTGTAAAAGGCAAAAACCATAACGCCTACAAGTCCAATCATAATCCCGAGTACAATAAAGTAATTATATTTACCAGCTAGTTCTGGCATATAGGAGAAATTCATTCCATATAAACCTGCGATAAATGTAAGAGGAAGGAAGATAGCTGACATCAGCGTCAGTGTAAACATAATGGAATTCATTCTGTCCGAGTTAATCGACATAAAGCTTTCTCGAATATCATTTGATAAATCTCGACTAGCATTCATGATTTCAATCATATTTAACAGGTGATCATAGATATCATTAAAATAACGCACCTGTTCCTTTTCTTTTAATGCATTTGTGGACATAATACGGTAAATTAAATCACGCATTGGATTTAAAATTCTACGCATTCGCGATAAATCGCTTCGAATATCATATAGATTTCTCATTAGTTCATCCATTGTTTCATTTTTTGCATTGTCTTCAATATCATCAATTTGATCTTCTAATTGGTAAAGTGTTGGAAAGTATTCATCAACTGTATGATCAAGCAGCTCATAAATAATTTCCCACGGATCATTCTCTACGATGTTTGGGTCTTTCTCGACAAGATTTGCCACTCTAGCTACGCTTTTTAACTTATCGACATGATACGTAACAACAAAGTTATCTCCAATAAACGCCGACACTTCTAAGTTTTCTAACTCTTCTTTATGCAGCGCATAATATACTAAAAAATAGTGTTCATCATAAATTTCGAATTTCGCCCTTTGACCTTGGGTTAAACAATCCTCGACGGCAAGTGGATGAAAATCAAATTTCTCTTCAAGGGCTTTCTGCTCTTGTTCTGTTGGGTTATAAAAGTCAATCCAGTACCAATCAATTGACGGATGAGCCTGTAGCTCGTCAATTGTTAAGTTGGTCAAAAGCTCTTCTTTTGTTTTTGCTAAAATTTTAATCATACGAAAACCTCTATTAGTTCTTTGTGAACATTACTGTCTTTTATCTTCAATACTGATATTACCCTGTTTTTATTGCATTCAAACATGCTAACACCTTCCAGATACTGAAATCAAAAAAGAGTTTGGGACATAACAAAATGATTGCTTCTAAGAGACGAACAATAGCTGTTCCAATCTTTTTGGTTTGTCTGAACACGTTCGTTCCATTGCGCTACGGCCACTCGCTTTCCGCGGGGAGGAACCTGAGCTTCCTCGCTGCGCTGCGGGATCTCAGTTTTCCCTCTCTTTCCCGCAGGAGTCGAGTGTCCTACGCTCCATTCCACCCTGTTTCCAACATTGTTTTCATAATCAACCAAAAAACCTGAACGATTAAAAGTGAGAAACTCTCAATCGTTCAGTTTTATCATTGGCTGAATTACTTATGTCCCAGCCTCTTTATTACATGACATCATTTAGAGAATTCATCTTTTACTTTTTGCAAGAGCTCTTCTTTTGTTAGCAAATCATATCCTGTTAATGCCATTGTCTTTGCCCCAAGAATAAGCGCTTCTTGTCCCTGTGGACTGAGAGCCGCTTCTCTAAATTCATGCGTATGACAGACAAAATACTCGTTACATATTTTAATATATGGATGAATTGATGGCACCACTTGGCTAACATTTCCCATATCTAATGAACCGTGATCACCTTGGTCCTCAAAAATTTCTTCAGCTGGCACGCCTAGCAGCTGTAGATTTTGTGTATAAGCTGTTGATAAAACTTCATTTGTCACCATATCATCATATGAAAATTCATAGTTTGAAATTTTAAGTCGTGCTCCTGTGGATAAAGCTGCACCTTGTGCACAAGCTTTTACTTGCTCTGTTACCGCATTAACATACTTTCGGTTAGATGCTCGCACATAGAACTGCGCTGTCGCATAGTCAGGTACAATATTAGCAGCTTTGCCTCCTTCAGGGATAACACCATGGATTCTGACATCTGGTTTCACATGTTGACGAAGAGCATTGATCCCGTTAAATGTTTGAATAACTGCATCTAACGCATTAATTCCTTCATGAGGTGCTGCTGCTGCGTGTGCTGATTTCCCAAAAAATTCGAATTGAATAGCGTCCATCGCCAGTGATCTACCGCTCTTTTGGTGGCAATAATATGGATGAACCATCATGGCTGCGTCTAGATGGTTAAAAACACCCGCTTCTGCCATCGTTACTTTACCACCCGTTGTTTCTTCTGCAGGCGTCCCGTATACGTATACTTTACCGCCTGTCTCACTCAAAACTTTGCTCAATCCAATCGCTGCTGCAATGGCCATTGTGCCAATTAAGTTATGGCCACAAGCATGCCCTAGCCCCGGTAGCGCATCGTACTCTGCCATAAAGCCAATCGAAGGACCTGGCTTATGACTATCATACACAGCCGTAAAAGCAGTAGCTAAATCACACGTCCCTATTTCCACCTCAAAATTATGCTTAGCTAACTCATTTGTAAGCGCTGTACAAGCTTTTACTTCTTCATGGCCAAGCTCTGGGTTGTTTCCAATATATTGACTAATATCATAAAACGTTTGCTGCAGCTCATCGATAGTTGAAATAATTGTTTCTTTCATAACGTATTCCTCTTTCCTTTAGCTTCATTAATACACACTATTATACATGTCATTCTAATGAAAAAAGCTCACTTTTTCAAAGATTGAAAAAGTGAGCTTGAAATTATGAAACTTGATTTTCATCTTTTTTATATTCTGTTTCCCAGTAGTCTGCGTTTTTAATACCTAGCTTCACTGGATCAAATACCGGATCTAACCCTTGCTTTTTCTGAGCTTCATAGTCTTTTAACGCCACAAGCGCTGGTTTTGCCAAGATCAAAATAGCTATTAAGTTCAGCCATACCATGATTCCTAGACCTGCGTCGCCAAGAGCCCAAGCAATATCGGCTGTTTTAACTGCTCCGTAGAATGTTGCACCTAACAACACAAGCTTTAATACAAACATAGCCCACTTACCGTTTTTGCCTCTTGTTAAATATGCAATGTTTGTTTCAGCGATATAGTAATACGCCATAATCGTTGTAAATGCGAAGAAGAAGAGCGCAATCGCTACAAACCCAGCTCCAAATCCAGGAATAAAGGAATCAATTGCTGCCTGCGTATATCCAGGACCTGCTTCTACACCTTCTAAATTTGAAACGATAAATGCGCCATCCGGTGATTGTGTGTTATACATCCCCGTAAATAAAATCATAAATGCTGTTGCTGAACAAACTAGTAATGTATCGATATAAACAGAAAATGCTTGAACAAGACCTTGTTTCACTGGGTGAGATACCTCTGCTGCAGCTGCCGCGTGAGGGCCTGTTCCTTGCCCTGCTTCGTTGGAATAAATCCCACGCTTAACTCCCCATGAAACAGCCAAACCAACGATCCCACCAAAAGCTGATTCTAATGCAAAAGCACTCTTAAAAATTAAGGCAAAAACCGCGAGTAATTCAGTAATATTAATTGCAATAATAACTAAAGAAAGTGCGATATAAGCCAAAGCCATAAATGGCACGATAATTTGAGCTACTCCTGCGATACGCTTAACCCCACCAAAGATGATTCCAGCTAATAAAATAATTAAGCCGATAGCTGTTACTGTTGGGCTAACGTTAAATGCATTGTCTAAACCTGCTGCGATAGAGTTAGATTGCACTCCTGGCATCAAAATGCTCATAGCTACCAGTGCTGCAATCGCAAAAATAACACCATACCATTTCATTCCAGTTCCTTTTTCAATATAGTAAGCCGGGCCTCCTCGATATTGGCCATCTTGCTTTACCTTATAGATTTGTGCCAGTGTTGATTCGACAAACGCACTTGAAGCACCAATGAAAGCTACTGCCCACATCCAGAACACCGCGCCCGGTCCACCGAACGTAATGGCCGTTGCTACCCCTGCAATGTTACCTGTACCTACGCGCCCAGATAATGCTAATGCAAGCGCTTGGAAAGATGATACCCCTGCTTTTGAACTCTTTCCTTGAAACATGAGTTTAACCATTTCTTTTAGATGCCTAACCTGTAAAAAGCGAGTGAGAATGGAAAACAAAAGCCCAATCGCAAGACAGCTATAGATAACCGGTGTACTCCATAGTACGTTATTTAAGCTTGCAACAAACTGCTCCAATAAAAATCCCCCTTATAACTTACTAATTTTCTGTTTTTTTAAAATTATAAGTTATATTGTTTATTTTAACAATATAACTTTGATTATTTATTTTAAATTTAGTTATTTCGCACAAAAATAACTAGTTTTTATAGATTTTATAACTATCTTTCATAAAAAGAAAGCGGTATCATTTTTTTGTAACCTTACGCATATTTTTATTTTCTTGCCAATTCTCTAAAGGAAACAAGCACCAAAATCTCATTTTTTCATAGTTTGAGATAAAAACGTTTGTTAGAGAAAGTGGGCTTAAATATGAAGATTGAACCTTTGTTTTATCGACCGCTTGCTTTGGACCTTCTTTATATGTGCGTACTGAGCTATCAACAGTATCAGCAAGCAGGCACGTTCGAGGTTCCAAAAGGGTATCAATTCATTAAAGCATTTCAAGCATCTGTCCTGGGGAAAAAAGAGTGGTTTGGGTTTATTCTAGAATCCGATAATGCCATAGTAATTGCATTTCGAGGAACTCAATCGGAAGCGAATTGGATTGCGGATGCTCAAATTCACCAGCGTCCTTACCCTTATACACAAAATGCTGGACTTGTTCATGAAGGATTTTTAAACATTTATGAATCATGTCGCGATGAGCTGCTGGCCACGTACACTACCTTACCTGCCAAGCCTCTTTATATTACGGGACATAGCCTTGGAGCTGCCCTCGCTACGCTACATGCTCTTGATGTTGCAACCAACACAAATTTCCCAAGCGTCACCATGTATAACTACGCATCACCACGGGTGGGAGATTCAAACTTTGTTCGTACGTATACAAGCTTAGTACCGCAGAGCCGATCGTTTATTAATACAACAGATGTCGTACCAAAACTTCCTCCTAAGGTATTTTATAACCCGTATACAAAAGAAACAATGTACTATGCAGATGACCCTTTAAAACTGTTATTTACGATTCAAGGTGGAAGCACGGTAGAAAACCATAGTCCTAAAACCTATAGCGTGGGTATCTGGACGATGTCTGACTATCCCATTCTTTCTCCAAATTAAAAAAAAACTGTTTCTTTTTAATTTGAAGAAATATTCCTTATCTAAAGTGTTTAGGTTATAATAACCAGTTCGTTCCATTGCGCTACAGACACTCGCTTTCCGCGGGGAGGAATCTGAGCCTCCTTGCTTCACTCGCGGGGTCTCAGTCTTTCCTCTATTTCCCGCAGGAGTCCCGTGCCTTACGCTCCATTCCACTAGTTCTCTAGAATTGATTTCCCAATCAACAAAAAATCCGAACTATAAAAGAGTAGTTAACTCTTAATAGCTCGGATAGATTATTGACTGAAATACTTATGTTCCAGCCTCTTTAGTTCATTTCTGCTTTTAATTCTTCAATTTGTAAAAGATGTCTTTTTTCATGATAGCCTATAAACTCAATCCACTGAGCCAAGTCCATATCACCAAAGATTGGATGAGGAAACGATTTTTTCTGTAGTTCTTCTGTCTCTACACGTTTAGTCACATCTTCTAACTTCGTGCGCGATGCTGCGAGCTTCATCTTCATTTCCTCTAACGTTCGCTTTTCTTCTGAAGGAGTAACCTGTGGAGGTGCAGGTACTTTACGAGAGCGATCCGTCGTTAAATGAAACGGCTTCTTTTCTGCTGGCTTGTCCTCTCCATTTTGCAACTGGTGCCAAACGCGAGCCACAATCATTTCTTCCATTAGGTAGAGATGTTCCAACACTTGCATAATAGTCCATTTGTCATCTGATATCTTTTGATTCAACTCTTCATACGACAAATCTGAAACGGCTTCTAATACATCTTCACGAAAAGCTTGATTTGTATTCATAACATCACTCCTTTGTGTTCTTTTTTATCGTACCAAATATTATTTTGTTCGAAAAATAGTATCCTTTCCCATAAAAAGATTTAAAAAAACACCAAAACACTATTGACTTCCACGATGATATTGCGTAAAATTATATTTCTAACTTCAAAAAGAAGTAACTTGAAAGGATGTACTGTAAAATGCAAGGTAAAAGTACTGGCATTCTACACTTGTTTTTAAAAACAACTTATTCACACTGGATCGGCTTCGGAGCCGTGAGGATGCAAGAGAGGTAGGGCTTGCGTCGTTTAGGTTAAACGATCGTGTGGAATTGATGAACCGCGGCAATGGATAAATCCATCTGAGATGACACAATCAATGCTAATTGTATCCACTGAATGAAAATGGTAAATCCCTCTGTATTACTATGGATTTAATCA
>NZ_JBXDLD010000038.1:0-4375 GCF_056820425.1 Priestia sp. KCTC 13724
CGTATCATACCAAGAGGGCTCTTTTTTGTTCAAGTCCCCGAAAATCCTTCTAACAGGAATGCTCCTTTTATGTATGTTGTTTTTACTGATAAAAACGATTAAATAACGAGGTGAACACCGCTTGTTTGCTGCTGGATCATTTGATAAATAATTGTACCGATATGTGCAGCTGCTTCTAACGGAGGAGTGCCGCCACGATGAATATTAGAAATCACCATGCGGTCGGACTCTTTTTTTCCTTTTTGTGGCTGATAGCACATGTATGCGCTCATCGATTCTGCGCTGACAAGTCCAGGTCGTTCTCCAATAAGTAAAACGAGTGTTTTTGGAGCTAAAATATCACCAATATCATCCATGCATGCAACCCTCCCTCCTTTTACAAAGAAGGAAGTCCCAACACTAAGGTCATATGAATCCAATGAATCAACCAAAGCTGGATAAACATCGCGGATATTTGCTTCGATTGCATTTGCGCTCAATCCGTCAGAAACAACAATTTGAACGTCTGGCTGCTTTCGGCAGTTACGTTTTAATTGTTCTTTTGCAAGCTCTGAAAGCAATCTCCCTTGGTCAGGGAATTTTAAATAATGCTCTTTTGACGTACTCTTTGTATCAATCGAAAATAATTCTAAATCTTCCAATAATTCATAATCCACTTCACCGTACACCGCATCAACAGCAGCTGCATGATCTGTTCGAAAGGCTAATACATCAGAAGTTAGCGGCCTTGTTCCCGTTCGTCCTACACCAATTCGGGCTGGCGTGAAACCTTTTAAGCGAGCTAGCAGCTGTTCTTTTTCATTTTTCATTACTTCATTCCTCCTAACACGCCGTTCATAAAAATGGTTGGATCACCTGCTTTGGACGTAAATCGATTGTTTTCCATAATGCCATACTCTTCTAACCACTGCTTAAAGATAGAAATCGGTCCTTGGTTTAAAATTCGTCGAACCGTCGCGATATCATGATAGCTTAGCGACTGATAGTTTAGCATACAGTCATCAGCCATCGGTACACCAATTACAAAGTTTACGCCCGCTGTGCCAAGCAGCATGCTTAAGTTATCCATATCATTTTGATCAACGTTCATATGATTCGTATAGCACACATCCACTCCCATCGGTAAGCCGTGCATTTTCCCCATAAAATGATCTTCTAACCCTGCTCTTGTTACTTGCTTACTATCGTATAAATACTCTGGACCGATAAACCCAACAACCGTGTTGACTAAAAAGGGGTTAAACTGACGTGCTAAGCCGTAACATCTTGCTTCAAGCGTGACTTGATCAATATTGTAATGAGCTTCAGCAGAAAGCTCAGAGCCTTGACCAGTTTCGAAATACCAGCGATGAGGACCTACCGCAGTGCCTTTTTCATTAATCAATGCAGTGGCTTCTTTTAGCATCGAAAGCGAAATACCAAACGATTCGTTTCCTGCTTGCGTTCCCGCTAAGCTTTGAAAGATCAAATCTGCTGAAGCGCCTTTTTCAATCGCACGCATTTGAGTGGTCACATGTGCAAGGACACAGTTTTGGGTAGGAATTTGAAATTCATCAATAATTGACTTTGTTTCATTTAAAAGCGCATAAATATTTTCAGTTGTATCAATAACAGGATTAATACCGATAACAGCATCGCCAATACCATAGCTGAGCGCTTCGTATAAAGACGCACGCATGCCGGCTAAATTATCTGAGGGATGATTCGGCTGCGCTCGTGATGCGAGTACTCCTTTCATACCAATAGTTGTCTGACAAGTTGCTTTCACTTCGATCTTAGAAGCGGCTTGAATTAAATCTAGATTTGACATAATTTTAGTGACCGCTGCAATCATTTCGCTCGTTAATCCTTTGGCGATATAAAGTAAGTCCGCTCCTTCGTGCTGATCTTCTAGTACATATTCGCGAAGATCCGCCACCGTCCAGTTTTGAATTACTTTAAAAATTTCTTCATGTACCTGTTCTTCAATAAGTGCTGATACATCATCTTGTTCAGGGCTTAAAACTGGATATTCTCGAATTTCTTTTAGCATTAAGTTTGCCAATACTTGCTTAGCTGCCATTCGCTCTTTCATAGAGCTTGCTGCAATCCTCGCTAATTCATCTCCCGAACGCGCTTCGTTTGCCTTTGCCATAATTTCCTTTAAGCTTCTAAATACAAATTGTTCTCCTAATACTGCGCACGACTTGATCATCTTTTCATCTCCTTTTAAAAAGCTAACGTTTTTACTGATACAGTGACTGCTTCTCCAACGGTTTTCATGCCGATATCAATGTAGTCTCCATACGTAAAATCAATGCCATCAAGCACTATGACTTTCAATGCTTTGTTACGCTTTTGAATAGCTTGTCCAAGTGCTTTTGCTAAATCTTGCTCACATAAAACGATGAGGCAAGACGCCTGTGAGAAAAAGTTCATATAGCTTTTGTATAGAGCTTCTGCTAACTCTTGAAGCATCGTATACGTGCAGGTAGTAAAAGCTTGCAGCGCAATAGCTGTAGCTTGTCCTTCACAATCGAATATGGTGTTCGCTTGAGATAGCGTACTTTGTAGCCTTTTCACAAAAGACAGTTCGTTCCACACTCCATTTTTCTCTACGTCTACTTTAACAATTGGAATGTTTTTTAGAGGCAAACAATCTTCTGCTATGTATACTGTTGCTCCGCTTATTTCTGTATTTTGCATGCCTGCACCAATGACCGTTGCTCGAGCTGTTTCTGGTGCTGCCTCTGCTCCTCTTTTCCTTAAGCTTGCTGCTAAAAGTGGACCAATGTCACCAAATGCCACGGCTTCCTTTAGCGTAGTAGGAGAGTGTTCATTCATCATTTTTCCAATTCCACCTGAAATAAGCACTTTTTCAATGGTTGGTAAAGATTGACTTAGAGTGGCTAAAAGAAGCACAGACGATGCTCGGTCACGTTCTTTTAAAAAGCTTAGAAGTTCATCTGCTAAGCAATCGCTTAGCACCGCAGCTTGTTCAAAATCTATCGTTCTACCAACCTGCATAGTAGATTGATATTCCTTTAAAAAAGGTTGTAAAAACGGTGAAATATAGTCTACACGACCACCTTCTTGAATTCGGACTAATCGTCCTCCAATATGAAATGTAAACGTGCCAATAACTTTTCCATCTTCACAAAGAGCAACGTTAGCCGTTCCTCCCCCGACGTCAACATTAGCGATGACTCCTTCTGTTTCCTCGGACAGGGCAACCGCACCAGAACCTTTCGCTGCCAACATCCCTTCTAAGTCCGCACCAGCTGTTGCTACGACAAAGTCTCCAGCTCGATTAGCTAAATAATGAAGAATTTTTTCTGCATTTTCTTTTCTGGCTGTTTCTCCTGTAATTATGACCGCACCCGATTCCACGGCTTGAAGTGCTACGTTTGCTTTTTGATACTCTACCTGAAGCAGTTCACTGAGTGCTTCTACATCAATTTCAACCTCTGTTTTTAAAGGCGTTGTGTAAATCTCACTTTGATAAGTAACTTTTCGATCCACAATATCACAGCTAGGCAGCGAAAAGGCGCCGTTGATCTGATTGACTAAAAGTTCACTTACAATCAGCTTTGTGGTACTTGTTCCAACATCAAGCCCAATGCTTGTAATCCACCGTGTTGTCATATCATCATCCTTTAATTCGTTACGTTATGTTAACCTTAAACTAAATAAATGAATTCAACAGCAAAGATGTCAGAAAACATAACATATTTTTTTGTCACCTTCTCTACCATTACTTTATAAAAAAGAGGCTGGGACATAACTAGCCAAAAATAATGAAAAAGGGTTCTCATCATCGCATTTTGATGATGAGAACCCTTTTTTGTTGATCTGTTTGATTGGTCTATGCACATTTTACGCTGGAGGCGATGTACTTTCGTACATTCACCGCCATGAACGCAAACCCTAATTCGTTTTTCACGTTCTCCTTGCCTCTTACGGACATTCGAGTGAAACGCAAATTAGCCTTCAGATATCCAAAAACTGGTTCTACGTCAATCTTACGTTTTCCGTAGATTTTACCCGTTTTTTCTTCTGAAAGCAGCTGTTGAATGCTTTTCTTTTGTTGTTCCCACTTTTCGTTATAATGGATTCTTCGGTTATTTCCTTCCTTCGCCTTCGTACATTGTGAACGAAAAGGACAACCTGAACAGTCTTCACATTCGTACACATTGAATAACCTTGTAAATCCGTAACGGTCTGTGACAAGTAAAGGAATCATCTTCTTCATGATAATCCCAATTCGCTGTCTGAAATGGGTCATTCTTAACGCGTTTTTTCTTCTCTTTTCGATACATACTATATATGATAAGAGGCGTACGCTTTCTGTTCTGCACATCGAGGTAATTCTCTTCACTTCCATATCCCGCATCTG
>NZ_JBXDLD010000039.1:0-859 GCF_056820425.1 Priestia sp. KCTC 13724
TCATTGGTAAGTGTTACCCTTATACTTCAACAGAGAGTAATTGTAATCCTTTAATTCAACTTATATAGAATAAATAAACTGTAGAGAAAAGAAAGAGAATGAGACATCGTCTGCGTCATTTCCTGTAAGGTAGAGCCATAAACCCCAAACCAAAATACAATATTTAAAGGATTTAATAACGCAATTAAAAAACCAACGAAAAATGTTTTATACCACGGAGCCAAAGTGGTTGTCATATCTTCCTGCTTGAACGAATGCTGTTTCGATAGGTTGCTTATTCCGAGTTTAATGAGAAAAAAACCGCCTAACAAATATGTAAACACAACCACAAATTGATGTTGAAATAAATGTTCAGCTCCTAAATAAATGACGACTAGAAACAGGAAATCTCCCGTAACTCCTCCCAGACCGATAAGCCAAGAAGGCCAAAAACCACCTGCAATTCCTCGCTTGATCATCTCAACTTTAATCGGCCCTAATGGTGCTGCAAGACTGATTCCCAATACCACTAGATGAATAATTAGAATAGTCACGTTATCCCTCCAACTCCATAGCTTGTCTTTCTATAAGATATGACCATACCTTTTGAGATAGTCTACTTAGCTGCGAATTGCTGCATAACGGCTCGGTAAAAGATTGAACTATTATGACTAAATACTTATCTAGCACATTTAAATGAAATAATAGGTTTACATACCAATAATTAGGGGACTTAGCTTATAAGAATGACATTACTTTATTAGGAGGAGAGTTGAAAATCAACAATAATACGAAAACAGTTGAAAACAAGGTAACTACTCAGACCCTATGGAATTTTTTAAAAATAAACCTGCCTTCACGTTTGATTTCTTGATAACTA
>NZ_JBXDLD010000040.1:0-52901 GCF_056820425.1 Priestia sp. KCTC 13724
TTCATTGGTAAGTGTTACCCTTATACTTCAACAGAGAGTAATCGTAATCCTTTAATTCAACTTATATAGGTCCGTAAAGTAAAAAAAGGGAGTGATGATATGAAGAGAGTACAACTGCAAAATTTTAAAAAATCATATGATCAAAAAACAAATGTCATTAGCGATATCAACGTCACCATTGAAGCAGGAGAATTTTTCGTCTTGGTTGGACCATCTGGATGTGGAAAAAGCACGATGCTCCGCATGATTGCTGGACTTGAAGAAATTACAGAAGGAAATTTGTTTATTGGAGAAGAAAAAGCAAATGGCTTGTTACCAAGTCAGCGCAACTTATCAATGGTATTTCAAAATTATGCGTTATATCCGCATTTAACCGTAGAACAAAACATCACCTTTGGATTGCATACAAAGAAGATATCTAAAATAGAGCAAAGAAAGCGCTGTCAAGAAGCTGCTGAGCTTTTGGGGCTTGACCAACTTTTGAATCGTAAACCAAAACAGCTTTCTGGTGGACAGCGTCAGCGTGTTGCGCTAGCACGAGCAATTGTTACGCAGGCACCCATATGTTTAATGGATGAACCATTATCAAATCTAGATGCAAAGCTTCGTGCCAAAATGAGGTCCGAAATTCGGCAGCTTCAGCGCAAGCTAGGTATCACAATGATTTATGTAACACATGATCAAACAGAAGCTATGACAATGGCAGACCGCATGATGATTTTAAACGGTGGACATATCCAACAGGTAGGAAAGCCTTTAGATATTTATAATTCACCTAGCAATACGTTCGTTGCTTCATTTATTGGAGGGCCTCCTATGAATCTAGCAACGGTACAGGTGCATTCACATCAGCTAGTCTTTGAACAGGGCCAGTCACTTTCATACCCCATGTCTATTGAATTGATGACGGAATACAAAGATTTAATCGTTGGAGTAAGACCAGAAAAAGTGAAGCTGGCAAAAGGGGAAGAGCCAAGTCTGTTAGTAAAGGTTGTAAACGTAGAAATCTTAGGAACGGAAACACTAATTACTTTTACAGTTGGTTCAACTGAACAATGGGTTGCAAGATGGAATGGTCAATGGAACATTGCTGTCGGCGATGAGATTCCGATTTATATTGATCCGAAAGATATCTTTTTATTTCACTCTGAAACCGGTGAATGCGTGCATCAAGATACAAAGCATATTACGTCACATACGGTTGAGGAGGAGTTAGCATGAGTGCTATACCAAAGCTATCAAATGCTGAGGTGATACAACAAAAGCCTGCTTCTCGAGAACGTTCATCGTTGTTAGAAGGCTTAATTTACTTATTGCCGTCTATCCTTTTATTTGGCGTGTTTCTTTTCTATCCTATGCTTCGCACGCTGTATTTAAGCCTATTTATAACAGATAGTCAAGGTGTTCCCATAAGGTTTATAGGGGTGGATAACTTTGTGAATTTACTATCGAATCCTAATTTCTTACAAAGTATGAAAGCTACCTTTTTATTTGTTTTATACACGGTCCCCATTGGGATTATTATCGCTTTATTTTTAGCTTTAATCGCCAATGAAAAGTTAAAAGGAATTGGCTTTTTTCGCACGATGTTTTCATCGACAATGGGTATGAGCGTAGCGGCATCATCTGTTATTTGGATGTTTATGTACAATCCGGCCATTGGCATTATAAATAAAGCCCTCAATACGGTAGGGGTTCAAGGAGTTCAATGGCTGCTTGATCCAAAGTTTTCGCTTATTGCAGTTTCGATTTCAACCATTTGGATGAACGTTGGTTTTACATTTTTAATTTTGCTTGGTGGGTTGCAAAATATCGATGAAAAGCTATATGAAAACGCACAAATTGCAGGGGTAAGTTATTGGTATCAACTAAGGAAAATCACAATTCCAATGCTATCTCCAACACTCTTTTTTATCATTACCGTTTCGTTTATTAACGCGTTTCAAACCTTTGGGCAAATCGACATTTTAACCAAAGGAGGTCCGACAGATTCAACAAACGTAATCGTGTACTCTATCTATAAAGATGCCTTTATCAATTATAATGTTGGATCTGCAAGTGCACAGGCCGTTATCTTATTCTTTTGCATTCTGCTTTTAACCGTCCTTCAATTTAAACTAGGCGAAAGGAAGGTTCACTATCAATGAGCAAAACCAGAAAGTTTATCACGTATACGTTGCTAATTATATCGACTTTCATTATCGTATTTCCCATTCTATACGCTTTTTCCATCAGCTTTATGACCGGGGCACAAGTACTAGAAGGAAAGATTTTACCAACTTCCTTTACGTTCGATAATTACAGAGCGGCCTTTGAGCGAGTTCCGCTTTTAAACTATTTAGTTAACAGTTTTATCGTATCCATTTCAGTTATGTTTGGTCAGATTATTGTTTCCAGTCTTGCTGCTTTTGCTTTTGTGTTTATCTCATTTAAAGGGAGAGAAGCATTATTTTTTCTCTTTATCTCCACGATGATGATACCGTGGGAAGCGACGATGGTTCCAAATTTTTTAACTGTTCAAAAGCTTGGTTGGTTAAATAGCCATCTTAGCTTAACGATTCCGTTTTTTGCTTTAGCGTTTGGAACGTTTTTATTACGACAACAGTTTAAGACAATCCCTCATGAACTGTATGAAGCTTCTCAAGTTGCTGGAATTAGTCGATTTCGATTTTTTTGGAAGGTCGTACTACCAGTTTCAAAGACGAGCTTAGTTACATTAGGAGTCTATAGCTTTTTAACGACTTGGAACATGTACTTGTGGCCACTTCTTGTTACCAACACTGAAGAGGCACGAACAGTACAAATTGGTTTAAAGCAAATGCAAACACAAGAGATTTCAACTGATTGGGGGGTGGTGATGGCAGCGGTTGTTGTGGTGATTTTACCGACATTATTGCTTCTATTCTTAGGTCAAAAACGACTTCAAAAAGGTCTTACACAAGGTGCAATTAAATAAGGGAGTGACAGTAATGAAAAAATGGTTAGCAATACTTAGTGCTTGTATGTTAATGCTTGTTGCAGCGTGTTCAAACTCGAGTAGTGGTTCTGAAGTACAAGAAACAAAGAAAACAGAGGATGGTAAAACAGAAGTTGTCTTTTGGCATGCGATGAGTGGTGACTTAGAAAAAGTTTTAAATACGATGGTAGACGATTACAATAAATCACAGGATGAAGTAGAAGTAAAACCAATGTTTCAAGGAACGTATGAAGAGGCATTAACAAAATTCAACACGGTAGCAGGCACAAAAGATGCGCCTGCTGTTATGCAAACATTTGAAGTAGGAACAAAATATATGATTGATAGCGGGAAAATTCAGCCTGTTCAGAAGTTTATTGATGAAGAAAACTATGATACCTCTCAGTGGGAACAAAATATTTCAAGCTACTATCAAGTAGATGGTGAACAGTATTCAATGCCTTTTAATTCGTCAACGCCTGTTCTTGTTTATAACAAAGATGCATTTAAAGAAGCTGGGTTAGATCCTGAAAAAGCACCAACGACTTATGATGAGCTACAAAAAGTAGCAGAAAAATTAACAAAGAAAAAAGGAAATCAAACAACGCAGTACGGGTTCTCTATTTTAAATTATGGTTGGTTTTTTGAAGAGCTAGTAGCTGCACAAGGCGGTTTGTATGTTGATAATGAAAACGGACGCAACGGTAACGCTGAGAAAGCAGTATTCAATGGAAAAGAAGGGTTAAACGCTTTTAATCTGATTTCAGATATGTATAACGACGGTACTTTTTATAATGTAGGTCAGAATTGGGATGACATTCGAGCCGCGTTCCAATCGAAGAAAGTTGCGATGTTCTTAGATTCATCAGCAGGTGTCAAAACGTTGATTGATAATGCGCCGTTCGAAGTGGGGGTAGCCTATTTACCAGTTCCAAAAGAAGAAGATCGCCAAGGTGTTATTATTGGGGGAGCTTCTTTATGGATGTCGAATGGAATCAGTGAAGAAACGCAAAAGGCAACATGGGATTTTATGAAATATCTTGCAACACCTGAAGCTCAGGCGAAATGGCATGTAGAAACAGGGTATTTTGCTATTAATCCAAAAGCATACGAGCAGGATATTGTAAAAAAGGAATGGGAGAAATATCCTCAATTAAAAGTAACGGTTGACCAATTGAGCCAGACAAAGCCGTCTCCAGCAACACAAGGTGCGCTGATTTCTGTTTTCCCAGAATCTCGTCAGAAAATTGTATCGGGGATGGAAAGTTTATATCAGGGTGTTAAACCACAAGAAGCTTTAGATCGAGCAGCAGAAGAGACCAATCGTTCTCTTGAAGCAGCGAATCAAAAATAAGAAATGGTATAAGGCCCGTTTATGAAAAATCAAGCGGGCTTTTATTCTACATAATAAGGGGAATCGGTATGATCAAAAAAACAAAGGTGTATGCTCATAGAGGGTTTAGCAGCCAATTTCCAGAGAATACGATGCGAGCATTTGAAGAAGCTAGGCAGAGAAACGTAAGTGGTATTGAATTAGACGTACAGCTCACAAAAGATGGAGAAGTCGTTGTTATTCATGATGAAGAAATAAATCGAACTACTAATGGTATCGGCTATGTTCAAGACTTTTTCTTAAAGCAAATTATTTTATTTGATGCCGGAACTTGGTTTCATAAGGCGTTTCACCAGGAGGCTATTCCTACGCTTCGAGATGTGTTTGAATGGATAGTTAGTACAAAGAGTCAGTTAACCCTTAATATTGAGTTAAAAAATGATGTGATAGCGTATGAAGCTCTGGAAGAAAAGGTGCTAGAGCTTATAGAAGAGTATGAGCTTGTGAACCAAGTCATTATCTCATCTTTTAACTACAAAAGCTTGGTGAAAGTTAGGTCTATACATCCACATATTTCACTAGGATTTCTATTTGAAGGAATCGATAACAAAGCGGTTGAAAAAGCTTTGACTATTCAGGCAAGTGGCCTTCACTGTGAGCCTCAGTATGCATTTTCAGCAGAAGGAAAAAGAGCACAAGCGTCTGGACTAGAGCTTCGCGTATATACGGTTAACGACAAGCATTTGTTTCTTCAGCTTATCAATGAAGGTGTAGAGGTTATTATGACGGATGATT
This sequence comes from Priestia sp. KCTC 13724, assembly GCF_056820425.1. NCBI lineage: Bacteria > Bacillati > Bacillota > Bacilli > Caryophanales > Bacillaceae > Priestia > Priestia sp. KCTC 13724. Next base: position 5,085 of record NZ_JBXDLD010000040.1, read on the forward strand.
TGGAAATGAGTAGCAGGATATAAGTAAATGAGAAAGGCTGGGACATAATTATTTCAGTTGATGAGATATCCAAACTGTTGAGAGGTAAATCCTTTTGGTAGTTCGGATATTTTTGTTGGTTTCGAAAATAAGTTAAAAAACTATTAGAGTAGAAGGATTGTCTGTAGCATGATGGAACGAATTTGTTCTTACAATCTAACTATTGTAGAGACGTCATGATTCGTATTTGAGAAAGAATCATTTAGTTATGGCCTAGCCTCTTTTCAAGTTGTACAAATACAACTTCTTTTCCATAAAACTAAATAGTTTAATAGGCTCTATTTACGTGTTAAGAGTCAACAATGTTTCTATAGACCCACACGAAACTCCTTTGGTACACTAGTTTTGCTCATTTTGTTGAGAAAGGTTGCGAACAGTGTGGAAAATTATTATGAACAAGCTCAAAAAGGTGCATGGGTTAGCATTGTCTCATATATTACATTATCAATTTGTAAGTTAGTCATTGCATTCATTACTAGTTCATTCGCTTTAAAAGCGGATGGTTTAAATAACGTAACGGATATTATTGCTTCAATCGCTGTATTAGTTGGATTGAAAATCTCTCAAAAGCCTCGAGATCATGATCATCCATATGGACATTCGCGTGCAGAGCATATCGCTTCTTTAATCGCGTCATTTATTATGATGGTTATTGGTTTACAAGTTCTTGCTGATGCAGGACAATCTATCTTTCTAAAAGAAGTGGAAGCTCCTAATCTGTTAGCTGCATGGGTAGGGCTGGCAGCCGCAGTTATTATGTTCTTTGTCTATCGTTATAACATTATGCTTGCTAATAAGCTAAACAGTCAGTCGCTTCGAGCCGTAGCAAAAGATAATTTATCAGATGCATTAGTCAGCATTGGCGCTGTTATTGGAATTGTCGGCTCTCAGTTTGGATTACCGTGGATTGACTTGGTAGCAGCTATCATTGTTGGACTCATCATTTGTAAGACGGCTGTAGAAATCTTTAAAGAAGTGACACATTCCCTTACAGACGGGTTTGATCAAGAGCAGTTGTTGCATTATAAAGAAGTTATTTCTGAAGTTCACGGAGTTAATGAAGTTCACGATGTTAAAGCAAGAATGCTAGGGAATCACGTTGTTTTAGATGTAACGGTGAAGGTCGATCCTTATCTAGATGTCATTAATAGTCATCAAATTGCTGATAAGATAGAACATATGATGAGCGACGAGTATCAAATTAAAGATACGCTGGTACATATTGAGCCGGATGTATCAAGAAAGTTAACGTGAAAAGAGTGTTTTTCTTTAGGGAAAGCACTCTTTTTTCTTTTGAGAAAAATTGATTGTTAGAAAAAAGTATTTTAAAACTCTTCACATTTTCAGACAAGTATCCGTTATAAAAGAGGACAGTGAATTAATGAATGTAATGTAGAAGGGTGAGAGCATGAAAAAATTAAGCACCAAAATGATTTTATTCTTCACATCGATTATCATCATCTTATTATTGCTGGTTTCAGGAATTGTTTATCAATTTACGAAAAAGCAAATTGAACACGATGTGCAGGTACAATCACAAACGCTCGTGGGAGAGCTCAAAACAAATATCGGTAATTATTTGAAAATGTATAGTCGTAAAGTAGCTGAGTATAGTGAAAACGACGTACTGGTTAATTTTCTAAAAGAAGAAAAAGAGCCACAAAAAGACAGCTACTTTAGCTGGCAAACGGTTCAAAAGGAATTTCAGCAAGTCAGTGAAAAATATCCAAATATGGCGCTTCAGTATATTGGAACAGAAAATAAAGGAATGTACACGGTTCCGACGCTAGAATATGATGCAGACTATGATCCAACTGCTAGACCTTGGTATAAACAAGCCGTTGAAAGTCCTGGAGAAGTTATTTATACAGAGCCTTATGAAGATGCATCTACTGGCAAAACTGTCGTGACTATTGCTAAAACCATTGATGATCCCAAAACAAATCAACGCTTGGGTGTTATAGCAATGGACTTAGAGCTGAACGCATTAAACAGCATGATTACAGAAGCTGAAGTGAATTATGGTGGATACGGCTTTTTATTTGACCGACAAGGTGTCGCATTGGCTCATCCTACAGAAAGAGGAAACAACTTGAGACAAGAAGAGTTTATGGATGCTGTTTATGCAAAGGATAAAGACTTCATTCGCTATGAGTTTAAAGGAGAAGAGTGTATTTTAGCTTTTGATACAATCGAAGACACGGGATGGAAAATAGGAAACGCCTTTATTTATGATGAGATGCTCAGCAGTGACAAGCAACTTCTGAACATCATTATGATTATCGCGGCTGTTGGGGTCTTATTATCAATCCTACTAATCTTCTTTATTTCAAAAAGCATGACAAAGCCAATCGTTCGATTAAAAGAAGAAGTTGCGAAAGTAGCAGAGGGAGATTTAACGGTTCATATTGAAACCAAATCTAAAGATGAAATTGGTCAACTGACCAATTTGTTCAACGTGATGGTAGGGCGCAATCGCCAATTGATTGCAGCCGTTCAAGAATCTGTGGAAACAGTCAAGGTTTCTGTGGGAAATTTAAGTGCAGTATCAGAAGAAGCGACGGCATCTAGTGAAGAGATAGGAAGAGCGATTCATGAAATTGCAAGCGGAGCGACGCAGCAGGCTTCTGATGCTGATTCAACCAACCATAAAACGATGAGTTTATCAGCTCAAATTGAGCAGGTAATTGACAAAAATACGAAGATTAATACGCTAACTAATGAAGCCATTCAAGCAAATACGCATGGCTTACATCAAGTACAGTCGCTGCGTGAACAAACGAATCAATCTGCTAAAACGATTGAATCAGTTCAAGTTGTTATCAATGAACTGACGGATAAAATGCAAGAAATTGAATATGTTATTCATACGATTAATGATATTTCAGATCAAACAAATTTACTTGCGTTAAATGCGAGCATTGAAGCTGCTAGAGCAGGGGAACATGGAAAAGGGTTTGCTGTAGTGGCGGAAGAAGTACGTAAATTGGCTGAACAGTCATCTACTGCAACAGAGAAGGTTCGTCAAACAATTGCTAGTATTCAAAAAGAAGTTGCCGTGGCTCGTCAAGAATTTGATCACACAAAAGAGCTTTCAGTAGCGCAAGAAGGAGCTGTAACGGATACAGAGCAATCGTTCCATGATATCGCTCAAAATATTGAACAGGTCGTTACATCCATTCAAGATGTAATGAATAATATGCAAGAAATTGATACCCATAAAGATGGTGTGGTAGCATCGATTCAAAGTATTGCTGCCATAGCGCAACAGTCAGCTGCAGGAACAGAAGAAATTACTGCATCGACTGAAGAGCAAATTCGAGCTATTTCCACCGTGTCTGAATCAGCTGAACATCTTCAAGAGCTAAGTGAAGGGCTAATGAAAATGATTCATCAATTTAAAATTGAAGAGAGCGCAAAAGCAGAATAAACAGCTAAAAAGCACAGCCTCACAGGCTGTGCTTTTTAGTGTCAAATTCAGCTAGCTTTTTGAATGGATTCAGCTTTGGGTTTCTTAGAAGTAAAGCGATTAACTAATTGTGAAATCGCTCCGTCTCCAGTTACGTTACACGCTGTTCCGAAGCTGTCTTGAGCCATGTATAGTGCAATCATGAGAGAAGCCATCGTCGCATCAAAACCTAGCATTGTTTGCAGTAAACCTAAAGAAGCCATAACGCCACCACCTGGTACACCCGGTGCAGCAATCATTGTAACACCTAACATTAAAATGAAAGGTAAGACTGTCCCAAACGCCACTTCTGTACCATTGATGTACAGTACCGCCATTGCACATGAAACAATGGTAATAGTGCTTCCTGACAAGTGAATCGTTGCTAGTAATGGAATTGAAAAATCAGCTACTTTATCGCTTACTCCGTTCTTTTTCGCACGTTCCATTGTAACGGGAATTGTTGAAGCGGATGACTGCGTACCAAGTGCTGTAAAATAAGCTGGCATCATATTTTTTAATAAAGCAAGCGGGTTTTTCTTAATCAACGTGCCAGATACACTGTATTGAATAAGTAAAATAGCAAAATGCAGAATTAAAATCATCAAAAACACCTTTGCAAAAACGCTCACAATTGTTTGCACTTGACCACCTTGTGTCATGTTAGCGAAAATCCCCAGAATGTGAATGGGCAATAAAGGAATAATGACTTTACCGATGAGTAGTTCCACAACCGAACGGAAATCAATCATTACTTTTTTTAATGAATCATTTTTAATAGCGGCCATGCCTAGCCCCAGAGTAAAAGCTAAAACAAGTGCTGTCATCACTTCCATTGGAGCCGGAATTTCAAGCTCTAAGAAAGGTTTTAATAATGCTTTCTCAGGGTTTTCAAACGCAGAGGATTGAATGGAGTTATTCAACATAACCGGATATAAATTATGGGCAACAAGATAAGCCAATAATCCAGCTATTGCTGTGGATCCATAGGCTAGAGCAGTTGTTAATCCGAGATACTTTCCTGCTCCCTTTCCAATCTCTCCGATTCCTGGAGCAATGAATGCAAGAATAATGAGAGGAATTGCAAATTCTAAAAAGTTTCCAAATATTTCATTAAACGTAGCGAATATACGAACAAACCATCCCGGCATAAAGCTTCCGATTACAACACCGGCAAAAATGGCCAGAATAATCCGTGGTAAAAGCCCAATTTTTTTCATGATGTCCTCCTGTGAAGTACAAATGTTTTCTAAGAATGTATTATACAGAAAGAGTAACGAAATGTTAAGAGGGAATTTTGTTCAGGGCAAATAAAAACAGCTTTGTTCAACACTAAGCGTGTAGAACAAAGCTGTTTTATCTTTGAAAATACTGGTTGTAAGGAATTAACGGAGCCTGATTCGTTTTTGCTGTTATGCAAATATGTTCATCTGTAAACGGGTGCCAAAAGGCTAGTTTAAAGGCATGTAAAGCTTGCTTTTGACCACTTTGTTTGCGTCCACCATACAAGGTGTCACCGATTAAAGGATGGCCAATAAAACTTAAATGCACGCGAATTTGATGCGTGCGTCCACTTTCAAGCATAAGTGAGACGAGCGTTTCGTTTTTTGACTTATTTTGTGTCAACACTTGAAAATGAGTAACTGCAGCTTGCCCGGATTTTGAGACTCTTCGCCTTGTAGAGTGATGACGGTCTTTCCCAATTGGTTCTGAAATTGTTCCTTGTTTTCTAGCAAATAGTCCATGTGCAAGAGCAACGTATGATCGCTTAATTTTTCTCTGCGCAAGCAGTTGGTCGAATACAGAACTAGCAATACTGTGTTTTGTAAATAGAATAGCTCCTGACGTATCGCGGTCAAGCCTATGAACATGTCGGGGTTTTGTATATAAACCTTGCTTAGAAAAATAATAAGCAGCGGCATTTAACAGCGTCTTAGTATCCTCAGGAGATGAAGGGTGCGTATCCAGGCCCTGCGGTTTATTTATAATTAACACATGAGGGTCTTCATACAAAATCTCAAGCTGCAGAGGATACGGCTTAATCGTATGCTCTTCTGGACTGTAAAGATGAAGGTCGGCTTTATCTCCTTCTTGTAGCACGTAATTCCACGATAGCGTTTCCCCGTTTATTTTGATGCTTTTATTCATTCGAAATAAATGCATCGTTTTTTTAGGAAGATGCCACTTTTCTTTTAAATATTCTTCAATTGTTAACTGATTGTCTTGCTTAGTAATGGGAATTGTTACCCATTCACTCTGTACATTCACGCTTATCTCATCCTTTTCTTTCATGAATTATGGTAGATTTCAACAAGTGCGGAAGTTCCTTTTTTTAGGAGGAAATAACTACCTTACCTTCTTTGTTTTTATTTATGTTATCCTACGTATATAAACTTGTTTTATAAAAGGAGGGGCAACGTTGAAAATTGCATGTGCAGCTCCAGCTGAGATGGAACATTACATAGAAGAATTAACGGAACAACTTCTATACGATTTATTACCTCAATATGTATCAGATGAACGGCTACAGCATATTCATAATCATTATTTACTTGGTCATCATGATGAGTCTAACCCATTATATAATGGATTACTTGATGAAGCATTGCAAGTCATTAGTAGTTTACAAACGGTTATTGCTTTAGTTGAATCGATTCAACATCGTCCAATTGAAAAGAGTGATCGTGATCGATTCAGTAAAAATGTTAGAATACTCAGTAAATTCGGGTTTATCTTTCCTTTATCTATTGAACTATTTGAACGAGAAAATTTACTTGTATCCTATTCACAGACCTCATCTCAAACTGAATATTATCATTAAAATGAGTTTGGGACATAACAAAATGATTGCTTCTAAGAGACGAACACTAGCTGTTCCAATCTTTTTGGTTTGTCTGAACACGTTCGTTCCATTGCGCTACGGCCACTCGCTTTCCGCGGGGAGGAACCTGAGCTTCCTCGCTGCGCTGCGGGATCTCAGTTTTCCCTCTCTTTCCCGCAGGAGTCGAGTGTCCTACGCTCCATTCCACCCTGTTTCCAACATTATTTTCACAATCAAAAGAACCTGAACGATTAAAAGTGAGAAACTCTCAATCGTTCAGGTTTATCATTGGCTGAATTACTTATGTCCCAGCCTCTTTTAGGATGTTGAATAGTTAGAATTTTTAATTTTGTTTAATATAATGAAAAAAAGGGAAACTAAATTCTCAGCTATGTGCGAAAGAGGGTTGTTAAATATGTCAACAATAGATTTGTCAAAGTTTGAGAAAAAAATGATTATCCGAAACGTTAAACACTCTGATATAGATGCAATTTTAGCACTTCAAAAACTATCATTCCCAGGGATGGAGCCGTGGAAGCGTGAACAGTTAGAAAGCCACCTAGAAATTTTTCCAGAAGGTCAAATTTGCGCAGAGTTTGACGGTGAAATTATTGGTTCATGTTCAAGCTTGATCGTCAACTTTGATGAGTATGATGACCAGCATACATGGGATGATATTACAGACGAAGGGTATATTACAAATCATAATCCAGAAGGCTATAACCTATATGGGATTGAAGTGATGGTTCATCCAAATTATCGAGGCATGAAAATTGGACGACGACTATATGAAGCGCGCCAAGATTTAGCACGTGAACTGAACTTAAAGAGTATTATTATTGGGGGGCGCATTCCTAACTACCATAAGCATTCAGGAGAAATGTCCCCTCGTGAATATGTAGAACAGGTAATTCATCATAAAATCTATGACCCTGTTTTATCGTTTCAATTAATGAACGGTTTTACTTTGATGCGCATCAATCCTGGCTACCTGCCAGATGATTTAGCTTCTAATAAATACGCAACGCTCATGGAATGGAATAACGTAGACTATGTACGACGTTCAAAGCGTCATTTTAAAACATCATTCCCAGTGCGTATTTGTGTTGTGCAGTATATGATGAAGCAAATCAATTCGTTTGAAGAATTTGCTACTCAAGTGGAGTACTATACAGACGTTGCGTATGATGCAAAAGCAGATTTTTGCGTATTCCCAGAAATATTCACAACGCAGCTTATGTCATTTTTAGATGAGCAAATTCCAAGTAAAGCAATTCAGCGCCTTACAGAGTACACGGAAGAATATATTGAGCTTTTTACAGGGTTAGCTGTAAAATACAACGTAAACATTATTGGCGGTTCACACTTTGTTGAAGAAGATGACGGTGATATCTTTAATATTGCGTATTTATTCCGCAGAGATGGAACAATTGAGAAACAGTATAAAGTTCATATTACGCCAAATGAACGCAAATGGTGGGGCATTAGTCCAGGAAATGATGTCGAAGTATTTGATACAGATTGCGGGAAAATCGCGATCCAAATTTGCTACGATATTGAGTTCCCTGAACTGGCACGTATCGCAACGGATAAAGGAGCTAACATTATCTTTACACCTTTCTGTACGGAAGACCGTCAAGGTTACTTACGTGTTCGCTATTGTTCTCAGGCACGCGCTGTGGAAAACCAAATCTACACCGTAATTGCAGGAACAGTAGGGAATTTACCAGAAACGGAAAATATGGATATTCAATACGCGCAATCAGCTATCTTTGCCCCTTCCGATTTTGAGTTTGCAAGAGATGGTATTGTAGGGGAATGTAATCCAAATATTGAGATGGTTGTGATTGGGGACGTTGATCTTGAGATTTTACGCAGACAGCGCCAGTCAGGAACAGTTCGTCAGTTAAAAGATCGTAGACATGACGTCTATAATATTAAATATAAAAAGTAAATTATTTTACACCATGCAAATGCATGGTGTTTTTTTGCTCATCTTTTGTCATAATATAAAGAAATAAATAAACAGAGTGAGGGGAAAACATGAGTTTTCATGGACAATCCGTTTTGCCTGCTGTACGTGATATGAAGCAGTTGGAACGTTTTTTAGCAAGTGAATATGAGTATGGCGTTTTGTTAGATAACCAAGTGGGATTACTGCGAGGCATTATGAAAGAAGTTCATCGTCATCAAAAAAAAATGATTATTCATCTCGATTTAATACATGGCCTAAAGCAAGATGAATATGCAGTCGACTTTCTATGTCAAGAATTGAAGCCAGCTGGCATTATCTCCACTCGTACCAACGTGATCTTAAAAGCGAAACAGCGAGGTATTTATGCCATTCAGCGCGTCTTTTTGCTAGATAGTACAGCCCTTAAGAAAAGCTATGAACTCATTAAAAAGGTCGAGCCAGATTTTATTGAGCTGCTACCAGGGATTATTCCATCACTTCTTAAAGAGGTAGCGGAAGAAACCGGGATACCAGTTCTCGCAGGTGGTCTTATTCGAACGGAAGAAGAAGTAAAGAATGCAATCGCTGCAGGTGCAGCTGCAGTCACTACTTCGAATAAACAATTGTGGAATACATTTAAATAAAGAGTTATGAAGTTTGAATTTTTTGTCGGAAATGTATTGACAACGCTTTCAATAGCTAGTAAACTTGTAAACAAGTTAATACATGTGACGGAGAATAGGAGATCCACGATATAGCTCTTTAAATTTATATACATGAATTTAGAGGGAAGTATGGTGGATTTTTTTATTCTCTTATCGTTGTAAACGATTTCTTATTAGACCGAAGGAGGGTTTTTATATGAGTCCATTTTTAGGTGAAGTAATTGGCACGATGATTTTAATTATATTAGGTGCTGGAGTTTGTGCCGGCGTTAATTTAAAAAAATCATATGCAGCAAATTCAGGTTGGATTGTTATTACGTTTGGTTGGGGACTAGCTGTTGCAATGGCTGTATACGCAGTTGGTAACATTAGTGGTGCTCACTTAAATCCAGCTGTAACAATCGGATTAGCCATTGTCGGAGATTTTTCGTGGAAGGAAGTACCACTTTATATACTAGCACAAATGATTGGTGCAATTTTAGGAGCAACATTAACATATTTACACTATCTACCGCATTGGAGAGAAACAGCTGACCAAGGAACAAAATTAGGTATTTTTGCAACAGGGCCAGCTATCCCAAATCCATTTTCAAACTTATTAAGTGAAACAATTGGCACATTTATTCTAGTGGTTGGCTTATTAACAATTGGAGCAAACGAGTTTACAGAAGGATTAAACCCATTAATTGTAGGTTTTCTTATTATAAGTATTGGTTTATCACTCGGTGGTACAACTGGTTATGCTATTAACCCTGCGCGTGACTTAGGTCCCCGTATTGCACATGCAATTTTACCGATTGCGGGAAAAGGATCATCAAACTGGGGTTACGCTTGGGTACCTGTGTTAGGACCTGTAATAGGTGGATCGTTAGGAGCAGTATTTTACCTTGCAGCATTTAAAAACCAAACAGGCAGTGCATTATGGATTGTATTAACAATTGTAGTAATAGTATTTGCAGGAATATATGGTTTATCAAAAGAAAAAAATGCACCAGGAATGGTAAAGAAAAGCGCTATTAAATAAATGAATGCGTTTTAATCAGAGCCAGAGTAAAATAAAAGAAATGATACGAAAAGGGGAAATAAAATATGGAAAAATACATTTTATCATTGGACCAGGGAACAACAAGCTCTCGTGCAATGTTATTTAATAAAAAAGGAGAAATTGTTCACGTTGCTCAAAAAGAGTTTACTCAATACTTTCCTAATCCAGGTTGGGTAGAGCATAATGCTAACGAGATTTGGGGCTCTATTTTATCAGTTATCGCTTCTTGCTTATCAGAATCAGGGGTAACGCCTAAACAAATTGAAGCAATTGGAATTACAAATCAGCGTGAAACAGCAGTTGTGTGGGAAAAAGCAACAGGTAAGCCGGTTTATAATGCAATTGTATGGCAATCTCGTCAAACAGCAGGCATTTGTGAAGAGCTAAAAGAAAAAGGATACAACGATACGTTTCGTTCAAAAACAGGTTTGTTAATTGATGCGTACTTCTCAGGTACAAAAGTAAAATGGATTTTAGATAATGTTGAAGGTGCACGCGAGAAAGCTGAAAACGGTGAGCTTTTGTTCGGTACAATTGATACATGGCTGATTTGGAAGTTATCTGGAGGAAAAGCTCATGTAACCGATTACTCGAATGCGTCTCGTACACTAATGTTTAATATTTACGATTTACAATGGGATGATGAGCTATTGGATATCTTATCAGTGCCAAAATCAATGTTACCTGAGGTCAAGCCATCATCAGAAGTGTATGGGCATACGGTTGATTACCATTTCTTTGGTCACCACATTCCAATTGCAGGAGCAGCAGGGGACCAGCAAGCAGCTTTATTTGGACAAGCATGCTATGAAAAAGGAATGGCGAAGAACACGTATGGAACTGGGTGCTTCATGTTAATGAACACGGGTGAAAAAGCCGTTAAGTCTGATCATGGGCTTTTAACAACGCTAGCTTGGGGCGTAGATGGAAAAGTTGAGTATGCACTAGAAGGAAGTATCTTTGTAGCTGGTTCTGCCATTCAGTGGCTTCGCGATGGGCTGCGCATGTTTAAGGATGCAAAAGAAACAGAAAAATATGCTAATCGCGTAGATTCAACAGATGGTGTATACATGGTTCCTGCTTTTGTAGGTCTGGGCACACCGTATTGGGATAGTGATGTTCGCGGTGCCATGTTTGGCTTAACGCGAGGTACAAAAAAAGAGCATTTTATTCGAGCTACGCTAGAAGCATTAGCATATCAAACAAAAGACGTGCTAAGCGCAATGGAAGCTGATTCAGGCATTACATTAAAAACCCTTCGTGTAGACGGTGGAGCAGTTAAAAACAACTTCTTAATGCAGTTCCAAAGCGACTTGTTAAACGTGCCGGTTGAGCGTCCTGAAATTAATGAAACAACGGCGTTAGGAGCAGCTTATCTTGCAGGTCTGGCTGTAGGCTACTGGAAAGATCGCGAAGAGATTGCGCAGCAGTGGAATATGGAAAAGTCGTTTGAACCTGATATGGAAGAAAGCCGTCGTGAGGACTTATATGCAGGTTGGAAAAAAGCAGTTAACGCAGCGATGGCGTTTAAATAAAAGTAAATGTAAATATTGTTATTTTGCGTTTTAAAATTGAAAAATTCCTACTGAGATAGAGGAAAAACCTTTAAAATGAATCATGGTTATGCTATACTAAAAACAAGTTAATAATTTGGTTGGAGAATCGGAGAGACCACGAATCCATATGTTATACATATGCGATTTGTGGTCTCTTTTTTTAGATAACTGTAAAAAAATGAAAAAAGAAAAGGGGAATGACAAATGTTTTCAAGCAAAACGCGTGTAAATAAATTAGAAGAAATGACAACTCAAAAATATGATTTACTTGTTATTGGTGGAGGTATTACAGGATCAGGAATTGCTTTAGATGCAGCAAATCGCGGAATGAAAACAGCATTAGTTGAGATGCAAGACTTTGCATCTGGAACATCAAGTCGTTCGACAAAGCTCGTGCACGGTGGTCTGCGTTATTTAAAACAGTTTGAAGTTAAAATGGTTGCGGAAGTTGGGAAAGAGCGTGCAATTGTGTATGAGAATGGTCCGCACGTAACAACACCAGAGTGGATGCTACTACCGTTTCATACAGGAGGTACGTTCGGAAAGTACTCAACATCTGTAGGACTACGCGTATATGATTATCTAGCAGGTGTTAAACGCTCTGAGCGCCGTAAAATGTTCAGTGCTGAAGAAACATTAAAGCGTGAGCCTCTTGTAAAGTCACAGGACTTAAAAGGTGGCGGCTATTATGTTGAATACAAGACAGATGATGCACGACTAACAATTGAAGTAGCGAAAGAAGCAGCAAGTCGCGGTGCAGATTTAGTGAACTACACAAAAGTAGAGGAATTTATTTACGACAACGGAACGGTTATTGGCGCAGTTGTTGTTGATCAAATCACGAAAAAATCGTACAAAATTCATGCGAAAAAAATTGTTAACGCAGCTGGTCCTTGGGTTGATTCTCTACGTGAAAAAGACAATTCAAAAAAAGGAAAGCAGTTACAGTTAACAAAAGGCATTCACTTAGTAATTGATCAAAAGCGTTTTCCACTGCAACAAGCTATTTACTTTGATACACCAGATGGGCGTATGGTGTTTGCTATCCCGCGTGATGGTAAAACATACGTTGGAACAACGGATACAGTTTATAAAGAAGATGCAAGACATCCACAAATGACTGTGAAAGATCGTGAATACGTAATTGAAGCAATCAATTACATGTTCCCAACAGTAAACATTACTGTTGATGACGTTGAATCAAGCTGGGCTGGTGTGCGACCATTAATTCATGAAGAAGGAAAAGATCCATCTGAGATTTCACGTAAAGATGAAGTGTGGACATCACATTCAGGTCTAATTACGATTGCTGGAGGTAAGTTAACTGGGTATCGCAAAATGGCAGAGCTTGTGGTAAACACAGTTGCAGAGCAGTTAAAAGCAGAAGGAGCTACGTTTAAGCCAAGTCAAACAAAATATTTACCAATTTCTGGAGGAGATGTGGGTGGTTCTAAAAACTTCCCGAAATTTGTCGAGGAAAAAGTGAAAGTTGGCGTAGAGCTGGGGTTGTCACCTGAAGCAGCTACAAAGCTTGTTAAGCGTTATGGTTCTAACATTGATGTATTATATCGCTACATGACAGACTACAAGGATAAAATGAAGGCAAGTAACTTACCGACAAGCGTATTTTTACAAGTACAGTATGGAATAGAAGAAGAGATGGTGACAAAGCCAATCGATTTATTCATCCGTCGTACAGGCGCGTTATTCTTTGATATTGCTTGGGTTCGTGAGTGGAAAGAAGCCGTTATTAAATACATGGCACAAGAGCTAAGCTGGACGCCTCAGCAAACGTCTGAGTATAGCCAAGAGCTTAACAAACATTTACATGATGCAGTTGTGCCAGTTGATGAAAAAGGTAGCCAAATCGCTGATATTTCATGATACAATAGTACTGTATTTCAAAAATTGTCAATTGCGTAAGAAGTAATAGCAGAAAATTCGATTCTTTCATCGAATTTTTATCATATTGCGTTACAATATTGACAAGGTATGACATGTCATTTTAAAGGGAAAGGCGACATTTGTCGTTTTTCTCTTTTCATACATAAAGGTATTGATGAGGAGGCTTTTTTCATGAACTGGAAGCAAGTATACACATCTTGGATTGAAAATGTACATTTAGATGAAGAGTTAAAGGAAGCGTTAGCAAACATTAAAGCGGATGAGAAACAGCTGGAAGATTGTTTCTATAAAAACTTAGAGTTTGGTACAGGTGGAATGCGTGGCGAAATTGGTCCAGGTACTAACCGTATGAACCTGTATACAATTCGTAAAGCATCAAAAGGATTTGCAGACTACATTGCTGCTGCAGGTGAAGAAGCGAAAACGCAAGGAGTTGTTATCGCTTACGATTCAAGACATAAATCGCCAGAATTTGCGATGGAAGCTGCTAAAACGCTTGCAACTGAAGGGATTAAAACATACGTATTTGATGAGCTTCGCCCAACGCCGGAGCTATCTTTTGCAGTTCGTCAATTAGGTGCTTTTGGTGGGATTGTTATTACAGCGAGTCATAATCCCCCTGAGTACAACGGTTATAAAGTATATGGTCCAGATGGTGGTCAGCTGCCTCCAAAAGAAGCAGATGAGCTTGTAGGATACGTAAATGCTGTTGAAAACGAACTTGAGCTGTCAGTAAAAGAAGAGCGAGAGTTGAAGTCAGCTGGTTTGATTGAAATGGTTGGTGCTTCCATAGATGAAGCGTATAATGAGAAGCTCAAAACCATCTTATTAAATCCTAGCTTAGCACAAGAGATAGGTCCAGAATTAAAAGTGGTCTTTACACCACTTCACGGTACGGCTAATAAACCGGTTCGAAAAGCGTTAGAAACAATCGGTTATACGAACGTAACTGTTATTGCAGAACAAGAGTTACCAGATCCTAATTTCTCAACAGTAAAATCACCGAATCCTGAAGAGAAAGCAGCGTTTGAATATGCTGTGAACAAAGGAAAAGAAATCGATGCAGATTTATTGATTGCTACAGATCCAGATGCCGATCGATTAGGAATTGCTGTGAAGGATTCAAGCGGTGAATATGCATTGCTGACAGGAAACCAAACGGGAGCAATTTTACTTCACTACTTGCTTTCTCAGAAAAAAGAACAAGGTGTGCTTCCTGAAAACGGTGTTGTATTAAAAACAATCGTAACATCAGAAATAGGAGCTGAGATTGCTCGTTCGTTTGGCTTACATGTTGTCGACACGCTAACAGGGTTCAAGTTTATTGGAGAAAAAATCAAGCAATACGAGCAAACAGGGGAATACGAATTCCAATTTGGTTATGAAGAAAGCTATGGTTATTTAATTGGTAGCTTTGCACGTGATAAAGATGCGGTGCAAGCTGCTGTGTTAGCAGTTGAAGTATGCGCGTATTACAAAAAGCAAGGTATGACGCTTTACGAAGCACTTCATCAAATTTTTGAAACATACGGTTTCTATCAAGAAGGATTAAAGTCATTAACGTTAAAAGGAAAAGAAGGATCTGAACAAATTCAACATATTCTTGCGACGTTTAGAAATGAGCCACCAAAAGAGATTGCAGGTCTTAAAGTATCTGTTCTTGAAGACTATACGCTAGGAACTCGTCAGTTTGTTGAAAGTGGAAAAGTAGAAGATATTGAGCTTCCAAAATCAAACGTACTTAAATATGTACTAGAAGATGGTTCATGGTTCTGCTTACGTCCATCTGGTACAGAACCAAAAGTTAAGTTTTATTTTGGTGTCGTAACCAAGGATGAGCAAGCGAGCGCTAACCAGTTAGCTGAGGTTCAAAAAGCCGTTATGAATCAAGTAGAAGAAGTTATTAATCGCGTGAACGCTTAAAAAAAGAGTTTGGGACATAACAAAATGATTGCTTCTAAAAGACGAACACTCGCTGTTTCCATCTCTTTAGTTTGTCTCAACACGTTCGTTCCATTGCGCTACGGCCACTCCAACATTGTTTTCACAATCAACCAAAAAACCTGAACGATTAAAAGTGAGAAACTCTCAATCGTTCAGGTTTATCATTGGCTGAATTACTTATGTCCCAGCCTCTTTTCTATACAGCTTTATTTGAATGAATTCCTTTGTAATAAGGAGAAGCTGTTAAAGCTTTATAAATTCGAGGCGCAATTAACGCCGCTATAATCGTAAAGATAATGTCTTTTACACCAAACCAAAGCATAACTTTCCAAGCTGTTGCGTAGCTCATTGCTGGAGCTTCTAACCAATAGTTAACGGCCATGTACATATACGTTGTTCCAATGATATAGATAATGGCAATACCTGCAAGCGAAGCGCTTATAAATACTGAAAGGTGAGGTTTCCCTTTCCATTCAATAATTTTCCCCACCACATAGGCAGCAACGATATATGATAATAAAAAGCCGCCCGTACTGCCAAATAAAACGCTAGCTCCTGATTTAAACTGAGCAAATACAGGTGCTCCTGCAAGCCCCACAAGGAAGTATACAATCATGGAAATAGCCCCTAAGCGACTTCCTAATAAAATCCCTGCTAGTATTACGAAAAATGGCTGCATAGACAGTGGAACGCCAGCTACCTGTAAGAATGGTGCCCAAGATGTAATATTTGCACCAATAGCCATGAGAGCTGCGAACATCCCTGCTAATGTTAAATCAAGTGTACGAAAACGAAGTTTTCCACTCAAAGTAATCTTCTCCTTCATATGTAAGATAGTCAATGATACTCAAATTGTACGTGTAAATGATTATTTATGTCAACTTATTTTTTATACAGGTTCACAAAAAAGAAAGAAGAGGAAAGCCTCTTCTTTTATCTATAGGTAATGTTACGTTAAGGGATCCACTGCCACAAAATCATTCAGGTTGTGCTCTGAAAGCTCTGAAGCATGGTCAATATAACGCAATAACGAATACAGTTCTTCTTGAATTACTCGATAGTTTCGTTCAAAGTTGTAGGCGTGTAAAAAATGTTCGATTTTCTTTGAAAGAAAATCATCTTGAGTGCGAACCATTAAAATTAACAAGTTATCCCATTGTGATCGATTCGTGTAATATAAAGCACGGTCATAATCAATTGTGTCCATTAACAGTCCTCCTTTTGAGGAGTTGAAATTAGTGTATGACATTTACGAAATTTGTTCCCCTGTAAATGTTGGTCAAAAGACCAATGTATAAATAAAGGTTAGGGAGCCAAAATGAAATTAGAATCGATTATTTTTTCTAAAAGTAAAACACTACCTTCCTAATTTTTTATAAAGAACCTGATTCAAAACACATGATTTGTGTCATTAGGACATAGATTGAATTAAGGGATATAAAGGGGGAGTTGTAGTGAAGGAAGCGGACTATAAACAACTACATCGAGCGATTGACGAAATTACTGAAATTGCAACAGGTTTTGGTTTAGATTTTTATCCAATGAGATATGAAATTTGTCCAGCTGATATTATTTATACATTCGGTGCATATGGCATGCCTACAAGATTTTCTCACTGGAGCTTTGGAAAGCAGTTTTATAAAATGAAGCTCCACTATGACCTTGGTTTAAGCAAAATTTATGAACTGGTTATTAACTCAGATCCTTGCTATGCATTCTTACTTAACTCAAATGCACTGATTCAAAACAAGCTTATTGTAGCCCACGTTTTAGCTCATTGTGATTTCTTTAAAAACAACAGCCGTTTTGCAAACTCGAAGCGAGATATGGTTGAAAGCATGGCTGCAACTGCAGATCGTATTAAAGAATATGAAGTACAATATGGAAAGCGAGAAGTGGAGAAGTTCTTAGATGCCATTCTATCGGTTCAAGAGCATATTGACCCATCCTTAATGAGAGCAAAGCTGTCATGGAGCATGGATGATGTAGAAGAAGAACAGGAAGAGGTGTCATCACCATACGATGATTTATGGAACCTGGATTCACGTGGGAAAAAGAAGAGCCGTCAAGTAGAAACGTTTAAGAAATTTCCACCTCAACCTGAGAAGGATATTCTTTTGTTTATCGAACAATACAGCCCATATTTAGAAGAATGGCAGCGCGATATTTTAACGATGATGAGAGAAGAGATGCTGTATTTTTGGCCACAGCTTGAAACAAAAATTATGAACGAAGGCTGGGCATCCTATTGGCATCAGCGAATCATTCGTGAGATGGACTTAACAAGCGATGAGGCCATTGAGTTTGCAAAGCTAAATGCAGGTGTTGTCCAACCGTCCAGAACAAGCATCAACCCTTATTATTTAGGCTTGAAGATCTTTGAGGATATTGAAGAACGTTATGATAATCCTACTGCTGAAATGCAACGACGTGGCATTCAAAAAGGCTCAGGGCGAGAGAAAATGTTTGAAGTCAGGGAAGTTGAATCTGATATTTCATTCATTCGAAACTACCTAACAAAAGACCTTGTCATGAGAGAGGATATGTACTTATTTCAAAAACAGGGGAAAGATTATAAAATTGTGGATAAAGACTGGACAGAAGTGCGAGATCAGCTTGTTAACATGCGCGTAAATGGTGGTTTTCCATATATTACAGTCACGAATGGTGATTACTTAAAAAATGGAGAGTTATACTTAAAACATTGGTATGAAGGAATTGAACTGGATGTTAAATATCTAGAAAAAGTTGTGCCATACTTGTATCAATTGTGGGGGAGACCAGTGCATCTAGAAACCGTAATGGAAGAAAAGCCAATTGCATTTACGTACGACGGGAAAACGGTGCATCGAAAGCACTTATAATGAAAGGAGAAGCATTCGCTTCTCCTTTTAGCGTATTTACAGTTTAATGAGGATACGACCTTGAGCCTTTCCTTCAAGCAGTGTTGGAAGATGGTTCGGTACATCATTAAGAGAGATTTCTTCTTGAATGAAGTCTTCAAGCTGATAGGGCTTAAAAGTTGTTGCTAGCAGCCTCCATGTCTCGTTTCGAAGGGACATTGGGCAATAGACAGAATCAATACCGAGTAAGTTCACACCACGTAAAATGAATGGGAAAACTGTAGTTGGGACAGCTGTTCCAGCCGTTAAGCCACTAGCTGCAACAGATCCACCGTATTGAAGTTGTGATAGCACGCTTGCGAGCGTTTCACCGCCTACGCTATCGACTGCAGCAGCCCACTTTCCTTTGGCGAGTGCTTTGACCTTTCCGTTGTAAACATCTTCTCTAGTTAAAAGAGTGGTAGCCCCAAGATTGGTTAAATAGGTGGCACTAGAAGATTTTCCAGAGCTCGCAGCAACCTCATAGCCCAGCGTTGATAAAATAGAAACCGCAAAGCTTCCCACACCACCTGTAGCGCCAGTGACTAGGACAGGACCATCTTGTGGTTTCAAGCCCGAATCAATTAGCTTCTTTACAGATAAAGCAGCTGTAAAACCAGCTGTTCCAATTATCATAGCTTCTTTTAAGGTTAATCCATCGGGAAGAGGAACAATCCAGTCGGCAGGAATACGAGCGTATTCACTATAGCCACCGTAATGAGACACTCCAATTTCATAGCTGGTTGCAATCACTTCATCACCGCTTTTAAAGCGAGGGTTATCCGAAGTAACAACCGTACCTGCTAAATCAATTCCTGGTACAAATGGATACGCTTTGACGATATTTCCATTGGGAATGCTAGCTAGGCTATCCTTATAATTGATACCTGAATAGTGAACTTTAATGAGGACATCACCTTGTGGTAAATCATCAAGTGTGAGCGTTTTGATATGAGAATGAACCTGTTCTTCTTCTTTTGTTAATACAAGAGCTTTAAAATTTTGCATGTCCTCTTGTCTCCTTTCATATCATAAATCTTATGTTTATTATAAAAGACAAAAAGTCAAAAGTATAATGTAATGCAGATAATGAAAAAGACTGCGGTTAAGCAGCCTTTTACTGAATCATATTTAAAAAGCGACGAGTTCGCTCTTCTTTAGGTTTTTGGAAGATCTCTTCTGGTGTTCCACGCTCCATAATAACGCCTTGGTCCATAAAGATTACTTCATCTGCCACTTCGCGAGCAAAGCGCATTTCATGTGTAACCACGACCATGGTCATACCTTCTTTTGCTAAATCTTTCATAGCTTTTAGCACATCACCTACAAGCTCAGGGTCTAAAGCAGATGTAGGCTCATCAAATAGCATGACTTTAGGATCCATAGCCATTGCACGCGCGATACCTACACGCTGCTGTTGTCCTCCTGATAATTGAAATGGATAAAAGTTTACTTTGTCTCCTAGACCAACTTTTTGTAGTAGGGAAACAGCGCGCTCTTTTGCCTTTTGTTTTGGAACACCTTTTACAATAACAGGTCCTTCCATGACATTTTCAAGCGCTGTTTTGTGAGGAAACAAATTGTAGCTTTGAAAAACCATTCCCGTTAAGCTGCGAAAAGACGTTATCTTTTGCTTCGGTAAATTTTTCTCAAAGCTGACTTCTTGGTTATCGATGATGATTTTACCATTAGTAGGAAGTTCCAGTAAGTTTAAACAGCGAAGAAACGTTGTTTTTCCGGAACCTGAAGGACCAATTAGAACCACTACTTTACCTTGCTCTATGTTTAAATCAATTCCTCGCAATACGTGTAAATCATCAAATGATTTATGAAGGTTCGTAATGTTAATCACGCTAATAAACTCCTTTTTTAATGAAAAGCCAATGATTGCAGCAATAAATGGATCAATTGTAATGTCTAGCGTTGGCAATCCATAGAAAATAATAAATAATTGCACAAGTAAAGGTGTCCCACGAATAAGTGACACGTATACGCGCGCAATTATAGTAAATATTTTTATAGAAGATAAGCGACCAAGCGCTGTAAGAATAGCTAAAATAAGGCCTAATACAAATGAAATAAGCGTTAGTGGAATGGTATATTGAATAGCTCCCTCTATCATTGGATAGAGGGAGGATTGAGCGATAGAGAGTAAGCGCTCTGCACGCTCAGGGTCAGTAAAGATACTATTTAGGAGAAACATCTTCACCAAACCATTTCTCAGAAATTTTAGCGTATGTGCCGTCTTCTTGCATATCTGCTAAAGCTTTATTTACTTCTTCCACTAACTTACCGCTATCTTTGCGAAACATTAATCCACTTGCTGATGCGTCTTCTGCTTCATCCACAATTTTTACAGGTGCATTTGGACGCTGCTTTTTATAGTCTAAGAATGATAATTTATCATTAATTGTACCGTCTACACGTTTTGAAACGATTAGTTCTGCTGATTGCGTGAATCCTTCAACACCCACTAGCTCAGCTTCATATTTTTTTGCTAAATCAGCATAGTTACTTGTGAGTGATTGTGCTGATTTTTTACCTTTCATGTCTTCAAATGATTTAACATCATTATTGTCTTCACGAACAACCAGCACCGCTGCAGACTCAATGTATGGGTCAGAGAAGTCGTATTTTTCTTCACGGTCTGGGCGAATTCCAACTTGGTTAGCAATCATGTCAAAGCGCTTTGCGTCTAGACCAGCAAACATTCCATCCCACTGTGTTTCTTTAAATTCAGCTTTCACGCCAAGACGTTTTGCAACTTCTTGTGCAATTTCAACGTCAAAGCCTGTTAGCTTATTAGCGTCGTCATGGAACGTAAATGGAGGATACGTACCTTCTGTTCCAATTGTCAGAACGCCATCCTCTTTTACTTTTTCGTATAAATCTTGATCACTTTTACTTGCGTTATTTGTTTCTTTGTCATTTGAGCCACAAGCTGCTAGGACAACTGTGAACGCTAATAAAAGGAATAAAAATGCAACTGATTTTTTCATTTTTTGTTAAACACCCAGTAATTTGATAGGAATTATATTCCTTGATAGCGTAATTGATATTAAATAAGAAGAAGTTAAAAGTCAATAAAAAAACTTCTAATAGATAGTATGGCTTTTCAATGGGTTTATGTACTTTGTAGACCATCAGAAAAAGGGTGAAGACTAAAAAAGGAAGAGGGGGCTTAGCACATTTAAGATGATTAGTTTAAGGGTAAAAAGGAAAGGGAATAAGTAGATAGCCGATGATACTTTAACAAACGTGACGCTCTTCTCTTATCGTTTTTGGGACAATTGTTTTATTTTGATCAGATATTCCTTACTCATACTCGAAACTTGTTATAATAGAGAGAAGAGCATTGAAATTAGGATTTGAAAAGTGGAGATAAGTTTAATGAGAAAACGTGAAGTATGGAAATATATTTTATTGATTGTAACAATTGCGGGACAAGTCATTAGTTTTATCTTTTTAATGGTCAACAGTATAGCTGCTTTGTTATTCTACGGATTTTATATTTTAACATTTGCCATCTTACTGAGCTCATTTCTGTGGGAAGAGCATAGGGAAAAAGAAAAAGAGCTCGAAGATTATTAGCTCAATACATGAGAAAAATGGTCCAGTAGGTTGTAATCACTCACAAATATGTTATACTTCTAAATGAAAAGTGAAAATATTAGAAAAAATCACTAGGGGAGCCTTTATGGCTGAGACGAAAAATTCGGACCCTTTGAACCTGATCTGGTTTGTACCAGCGTAGGGAAGTGGATGAGCCATGTTTACATAATTAATGCATGCCAAACCACTCTACGTTGTAGAGTGGTTTTTTACGTTTATGTCGAAATAAAGGTGAGGATGCTATGGTACCCAAGTTACACGCTGTGTCAACAGGGAAACAGCCTCTTGAACAGCTTTTGAAAATTATCAGAGACATTGAACCATATGTAGGAGCTATCCATATTCGAGAAAAAGAGCGAACGGCACGAGAGTTAGAAGTGCTTATTGGAGACCTGAAAAAAGAAGTTCCGGCTTCAAAGCTAATTGTTAACGATCGAGTAGATGTAGCTTTTGCTGCTCAAGTCAAAGGTGTGCATTTGGCTTATCACAGTCTAAGTGCTCAAGGAGTAAAAGCACATTTTCAGCAATTGATTGTTGGTAAATCTGTACACAGCGTTAAAGAAGCAAAGGAAGCTGAACAATCAGGCGTCGACTATGTCATTTATGGTCATATCTATCCATCGCAATCAAAACTGGGTCAAACACCTCGGGGACTTGAACAGCTGAAACAAGTCGTTGATTCAGTGCAGATACCGGTAATTGCAATCGGGGGAGTTATGCCTTGCAATGTAAGAGAGGTATTGAGTACAGGGGCACATGGCGTCGCTGTCATGGCTGGTGTATTTAAAGATGAAAACCCGTTACAAGCGGCAAAGGAATACGGTGAACAACTACGAAAGTGGAGTGATACATATGGAGGCACATTATGATGCGCTCGTTATTGGTGGTGGAGTTATTGGAGCTTCAACTGCGTATCAGCTTTCTAAAATGGGGTATAAGGTAGCCATTTTGGAAAAAAATCAGATTGGTTGTGAAGCATCGGGAGCAGCTGCTGGAATATTAGGAGCACAAGCTGAAATTGATGAAGAAGGGCCTCTTTTGGAACTAGCCATTCGAAGTAGAGCACTTTTTCCGAATCTGGTAGCTGAATTAAAAGAAAAAACAAATATTGATGTTGAGCTCATTCAAAAAGGCTTGTTAAAAGTAGCAACAACTGAAGCTGAAGCAAACGTGCTACAAGACAAAGCGGAGCGCCACAGACGGTGGGATTCAGACGTTAGGTGGTTATCTCCTGACGCAGCAAGTGAAGCTGAACCGCTCTTAACCCCTGATACATACGGGGCGATTAGCATCCCAAAAGATGGACAGCTGATGCCAGCTAAGCTAACTCATGCTTTGGCACACGGAGCTTTATACCATCAAGCGGCAATTTATGAGAACTGTCATGTCCATCACTTTATATACGATAACAAAAAGGTAGTTGGCGTTCGGACATCAGCGGGCAACTTTTACAGCGACCAAGTGATGGTAAGTGCAGGTGCTTGGACAAAAGAGCTGGTGGCCGCTATTCATCCAAAGCATCTGTTTCCTATTAAAGGTGAGTGTATATCTCTCACGACGAATCAGCCAAGCATTCAAAAGACTATTTTTTTAGATGAAGGATTTTATATTGTTCCAAAAGCAGGAGGAAGAGTAGTGATTGGAGCTACAAAGCGCGCCCATGATTACACGAAGCACGTATCTGCAGAAGCTATTGAATTTCTAATTAGCAAAGCGATTTCTCTCGTTCCATCACTTGCAAATGCATCGTTTGAAAAAGCATGGGCAGGACTTCGTCCGCAAACAGTAGATGGGTGGCCGTATTTAGGACAGCACCCTGAGCTAGATAATGTTTACTTAGCTTGTGGGCACTACCGAAACGGTATTTTACTAAGTGCGATTACAGGGAAAATTATGGCGGAACAAATGATGGGTGAACATCCAAAACATTCCTTTTTTACGGCTTTTCGCTTACAAAGAGAAATGGAGGGAACGTATTGAACTTAATAATTAATGGGAAAAGCGTTGATATAGATTCCTCAATTCAGACGGTTTCTCAACTATTGGAATCAAGAGATTTACACGAGAAAGTGGTTATTGTCGAGTTAAATAAAAAAATTTTACAAAAGCAAGATCATGAAAAAGCGTTGCTATCAGAAGGCGATTTATTAGAGATTGTTTCATTTGTAGGAGGAGGATGAAAGTTATGTTGAAAATAGGAAAATATGAATTTGCATCTCGTTTGCTTTTAGGTACAGGGAAGTTTCCAGATTACACAACGCAGCGTCAAGCAGTGGAAGAATCAGAAACAGAAATTTTAACATTTGCAGTGAGAAGAATGGATATTTTTGATCAGTCTCAGCCTAACTTACTTGAAGCTCTTGATGTTAAAAGATTTACGCTCTTACCAAATACAGCTGGAGCCAAAAATGCTGAAGAAGCTGTTCGGATTGCAAAGTTGGCAAAAGCATCTGGGCTGTGTGATATGGTCAAGGTTGAAGTAATTGGCTGTGATAAAACGCTATTGCCAGACCCAATTGAAACATTAAAAGCAAGTAAAGAATTGCTAAAAGAAGGATTTACAGTGTTAACGTATACGTCTGATGATGTTGTACTTGCTAGAAGACTCGAGGAATTAGGCGTTCATGCTATTATGCCTGGAGCTTCTCCAATTGGATCAGGACAAGGAATTATTAACCCGCTGAACCTGCAGTTTATTATTGAGCAATCTAATGTGCCTGTGATTGTAGATGCGGGTATCGGTACAGCTTCTGATGCTGCCAAAGCAATGGAGTTAGGTGCAGATGGTGTTCTATTAAACACGGCTGTATCAGGTGCAAAAGATCCTGTAAAAATGGCTCGCGCGATGAAGCTTGCAATCGAAGCGGGGCGTGATGCTTACTTAGCTGGTCGCATTCCATTTAAAGAATATGCGGTAGCCAGTAGCCCAACAGAAGGGATGAGCATCGGGTGACAGCGCGCTATTCACGTCAAGAGCTCTTTTCTCCAATAGGTAAAGAAGGACAGAAAAAGTTATCACAAAAGCATGTCTTATTAATTGGAGCAGGTGCGTTAGGGACAGGAAATGCGGAAGCGCTTGTTCGAGCCGGAGTTGGAAAGTTAACAATAATTGACCGAGATTATGTGGAGTGGAGTAATTTGCAACGTCAGCAGCTTTATAGCGAGAGGGATGCAGCTAATCGTATTCCAAAAGCAGTAGCTGCTTCGGAAAGGCTCGTCGAAATTAACGGAGATGTTGATATTGAAGCGCACGTAGCGGACGGGACTTCTCAATTTATTGAACAGCTGTTGGTAAACGTGGATTTAATAATCGATGCTACGGATAACTTTGATACACGGCTTGTGATAAATGACTTATCACAAAAACACCGAATTCCCTGGATTTATGGAGCATGTGTGGGGAGCTATGGAATTAGCTATACGATTGTTCCTGGAGAAACCCCATGCTTAGCATGTTTGCTGGAATCAGTACCTTTAGGTGGAGTTACGTGTGATACGGTAGGGATTATTAGCCCTGCTGTCCAAATGGTTGTTTCACATCAAGTCACGGAGGCACTAAAGATTCTTGTAGAAGATCATGAGGCGCTACGGTCACAGCTAGTATCATTTGACGTTTGGAGAAATGAATACCGTACCATAAATGTTCATGCTCTAAAATCGGATGAATGTTCATCGTGTGGTCAACAGCCAGTTTTTCCTGCGCTTCAATTTGAAAACCAGTTAAAAACAGCGGTACTATGCGGACGTGATACTGTACAAATTCGCCCTGCAAAGGCAACAAAAGCACCTAACATAGTGGAGTTAGAACAGCATTTAAAAGGTAAAGGGTACCGAGTGGACCGAAATCCGTATCTTTTGTCCGTAGCAATTGATGATTATCGCCTTGTTGTGTTTCAAGATGGAAGAATCTTTGTACACGGCACAAAAGATACAGTAGAAGCAAAGAATCTTTATCACCGTTATATCGGGTAAATGACGAAAGGAAGATTTTTATGAGTGTAGCAAAAGCATTGACAATCGCTGGATCTGATAGCGGAGGAGGAGCCGGAATTCAAGCAGACTTAAAAACATTTCAAGAGCGTAAGGTATTTGGAATGTCCGCTATCACAGCAGTAACGGCTCAAAACACTTTAGGTGTTCAAGGTGTGTATCCGTTAACTGAAGAAGCAATTGCCACGCAAATTGATTCAGTTGTTACCGATTTGCGTCCGGATGCTATTAAGACTGGCATGCTTTTTAGCTCTGATATTATTCGTATTGTTGCGGATAAGCTACGTAAGTATGAACTGAAAAATGTAGTAGTGGATCCGGTTATGATTGCAAAAGGGGGACAATCACTACTTCAGCAAGAAGCTATTGCTGCGCTAAATGATGTACTGTTACCATTATCTGAAGTCGTGACGCCTAATATTCCTGAAGCAGAAATTATGACGGGATATGAAATTACAACAATGGAACAGCGCAAAGAAGCAGCCAAAAGTCTTCATAGCCTTGGAGTGAAAAATGTGGTGATAAAAGGGGGACATGACAAATCACAAGAGGAGATGGTTGACTTAGTGTACGACGGTCAGTTCTTTCATGAAATTGTTCATAAGCGTGTAGATACGAAGCATACGCACGGAACAGGTTGTACGTTTGCTGCTTGTATAGCAGCCGAGTTAGCTAAAGGGACAACTCTTCTAGAATCCGTCCAGCTTGCTTCAGATTTTGTTCAAGCTGCGATTAAGGACACGTTACAAATTGGAAGCGGGCATGGACCTACAAACCATTGGGCTTATCGCAAGCTTACGTAAAACAACATGACAGCAAAAAGCAGCATCTCTACTTTTGAGATGCTGTTTACTATTCACTCAGACCCACTCGGCAACGGATAAATTGAGGATCTAACAGTTCTTTATAAATAAAATGAGCGGTGTCACCTGTGGATATTTTTTTTTCATCTAAGGGAAGGACGTTTTTTTCAACGCGGTAGCGCTCTGTAATATGTCCATCAGGTAAGTAAGTAGGGCATACAATCGTCCAAAGAAGGTTACTCTCTTTCAAAGTCAGAAACCCTTTTAGGTGATCTTCAGCAGCTCTTGTAAGCTTACGCTTTGATTCACTAGACTGAAATCTATATAGTGAAGGTTCCGTTCGTGTTTGTAAAATCCCTGCTGTGCCGACAGTAATAATTCGTTCAATACCTTGATTATTCATTGCTTTCACAATAACAAGCATGCTTTCTGAAATAACGTTAGCTCCGTCTGTACCAAGTGTACTAATGACAACGTCTTGCCCGTGAAATAAGCAATCCAGCACTTTTTCTTCACGAGCGTCTCCTTCAATGACTGTGAGGTTAGCATGTGAAATAGATAGGCGCTGTATGTTCCGAACCAAAGCTTTTACTTTGTGATTGTTTTCCAATAATAGTTCAAGAAGCTGTTGGCCAACGCGGCCTGTTGTGCCTAATAAAGCAATGTTCATATCTCATCTCTCCTTTATGTAAATATACGAAGGGCATGAATCTTTTTTTCATAGAATATAATAAAGTAGTTTCTAGAAATAACCAAATGAAAAATGGTTTGTAATAGCAGTTGACATTCATTTTCAAATAAGAAGGTTTCTGATATGATATATTTGTACTATTTTGCACTAAAAGGTAAACGCAATTATGTAGTATAAAATTTTATTATTTTTTTAGGAGAGTGAATGACCTTTGGTAGACCTACCCCTGAGTCAAATTATTTTGTTGGCAGTTCTTATCTTATTATCAGCTTTCTTTTCATCTGCTGAGACAGCTTTTTCGAGCGTAAATAAAATACGTCTGAAAAACTATGCTGATGAAAAAAGACGAGGAAGCAAAAAAGCGCTGTTGATTACTGAAAACTTTGACCAAGCGTTATCCACCATTTTAATTGGAAACAACATTGTAAATATTGCTGCATCGTCTATTTCGGCGAAAGTAGCAATTGATTTATTCGGCGGTAATTCAGCGCTTGTCATCAGTACAGTAGTTATGACCATTTTAATTTTAATCTTTGGTGAAGTATTACCTAAATCATTAGCAAAAGAGCATGCGGAAAGCTTCACATTGATGATATCCGGTATTTTATACTTTTTAATCAAAGTACTAACACCAATCTCTTATCTCTTTGTTTTGCTGAAGTCTGGTGTGTCAAAGCTATTTACAGGTAAAGAATATAGCCCTTCGGTTACTGAAGAAGAAATTAAAGTAATGGTTGATTTAAGTGAAGAAGAAGGCGTTATTGATAATCAAGAAAAAGAGCTTGTTCATCGTTCGTTAGAGTTTAATGAAATTGTTGTTGGACAAATTCTTAAACCAAGAATCGATATGGTAGCGATAGAGGTCAATCAGCCGATTGATGAAATAAAAGAAATCTTTTTAGAAGAACGATATTCGCGAATTCCAGTTTATGAGGACAATATTGACAATATTATTGGGATTTTATCAGAGCGCGATTTTTTAACATACTTAGTTCAAGAAAAAGAAGTAAATCTTCGTGAATTAGTACGTGAGCCAATGTTTGTAGTCGAATCAATGAAGATTTCTGTTTTACTACCTGAATTGCAGAAGAACAAAGTACATATGGCAATCGTTGTAGATGAATTTGGTGGCACTTCCGGTCTAGTGACGCTTGAAGATATTTTAGAAGAAATAGTAGGCGAAATTTGGGATGAACATGATGAAGCTGTTCGCTATGTTGATCAAATTAGTGAAACAGAATTTGAATTTAATACAGAAATTCCGCTTGATGATTTCTTAAAGTATGTTGAGGTACCGGCACTAGAAAGTTCT
Organism: Priestia sp. KCTC 13724; assembly: GCF_056820425.1. Taxonomy (NCBI): domain Bacteria; kingdom Bacillati; phylum Bacillota; class Bacilli; order Caryophanales; family Bacillaceae; genus Priestia; species Priestia sp. KCTC 13724. The sequence continues at coordinate 33,752 of NZ_JBXDLD010000040.1, forward strand.
TACCATACGCTTGGCGGCTGGATTTTCGAACAATTTGAACGAGTTCCTGTTGCAGGAGATTTCTTTAGTTATGAAGGCGTAACGTTTACAATTAAAGAGGTTGAAAATCGTCGGATTCGTAAAGTCAACGTTCAAATTCAGTCAATGTTAAACAACGAAAGCGAAATGGAAGTAGCAGACTAAAGACGGTATCTTACTGTCGTGAAAATAAAGAGCACCTCAACAGCTGTTGAGGTGCTCTAGCCATGTTATAAAATTGTGTGAAATTAGTACTTGCCGCCACCTAATTGTTGCTCAGCTAATTGTACTAAGCGCTTAGTGATTTCGCCACCAACAGATCCGTTTGCACGAGCTGTTGTGTCTGGCCCTAAGTTTACGCCAAATTCACTTGCGATTTCGAATTTCATTTGATCGATAGCAGCTTGAGCTCCAGGTGCTACTAACTTGTTTGATGAATTGCTGTTTGATGCTTTTTGGTAGTTTGCCATGTTTATTCATCTCCTCGTTAGATAAAATAATAGTAGTATGGTTGAGCTAGCTGGAATTGAACCAGCGTGGATAAGTTTAGCAAGAAACTTATCTGCCTACCTAGGCGTAGCCCAGTAGTAGATGTTTGCTTTGTTGTTACTAGTAGTATGATAAAGCATTCAAAAGTTTATACATCAGAAAATATTAGTAATTATTGGTAAATTAAAGGAAAATCAGTAGAGTAGAAATAATGGAGTTGCACATATTATGTATATCTTATCGAAGTGAAGAAGGGGTAAGGAAATGATGCATATATGTGAGCTTTGCAATGGGCTGTCCACTTTATCTGAATATTGTAAGGTATGTGGCTATGAGTTAAGCGATATGGGAAAGGTTAGCGACTATTTCGATGATTACAGCGCGTATATGGAAATTGATGAATTAAAGCTTGAAAATGGCATTTCAAATGATTACGTGCAGCATATGTGCACACATTTTTTCTATTGTCAGAGATGTCAGCACGAAGAGATTAAGTTCATTAAAGAATAAAAAAGAGAAGAGTTTTCCTCTTCTCTTTTTTATTCTTATTCTTTTTCTGCACGAATGCGGCTTTCTGTTTCCGCGTCAAAGAAGTGAGCTTTATTTAAGTCTAATGCTAAAGTAAGCTTTTGCTGGGCTTTTACTTCAGAACGAGCGTCTACGCGAGCGACGAAGTCTTGTTCGCCAATTTTAGCATAAACCATTGTTTCAGCTCCCATTAGCTCCGACACATCAACATTAACGGTTACTTTTGTGCCAGCTGAAGCTTCAATGAAGACAGGCTCGTCATGGAAATCTTCAGGACGAATACCTAGGATAACCTCTTTATTTACATAACCTTGGTCACGTAATACTTTCATTTTTCCTTCTGGAACTGCCAGAACAGAATCGCCTACCGTAATTTTACCATCTGATAAGTTTCCTTTTAGGAAGTTCATTGCAGGTGAACCAATAAATCCGCCTACGAATACGTTTTCTGGCTTTTCATATACCTCTTTAGGCGTTCCGACCTGTTGGATAATACCGTCTTTCATAACAACTAAGCGACTAGCCATTGTCATTGCTTCCGTTTGATCATGCGTAACGTAAATTGTTGTTGTACCTAAGCGTTGGTGCAACTTAGCAATTTCAGAGCGCATTTGCACGCGAAGTTTTGCATCTAAGTTTGATAGCGGCTCATCCATTAAAAATACTTTTGCATCACGAACGATTGCACGTCCTAATGCTACACGCTGACGCTGACCTCCTGATAAAGCTTTTGGCTTACGATCTAGGTATTGTTCTAACCCAAGAATGCGCGCAGCATCTTTTACACGACGGTCAATTTCATCTTTTGGAAGTTTACGAAGCTTTAATCCAAACGCCATGTTGTCATATACAGTCATATGAGGATATAATGCGTAGTTTTGGAATACCATCGCAATATCGCGGTCTTTTGGAGCAACGTCGTTCACGCGCTTATCATCAATATAGAAATCACCTTGTGAAATTTCTTCTAAACCTGCTACCATACGTAGAGTTGTTGATTTACCGCAGCCAGATGGCCCAACAAATACGATAAACTCTTTGTCTTCAATATGAAGATTAAAATCTTTTACAGCCGTTACGTTTTTATCATAAATTTTATAAATATGCTCTAATTTTAATTCAGCCATTTCTCATTCTCCCCCTTGAATATGTGCCCTTGTTATTATGAAACCGCTTTCTGTATGAATAGTGTACGATGAATAGAAAAACTGGTAAATGGAAGATGTGCACAAAAAAATGAAAAGGTTTTCGTGCATGTTTACGAAAACCTTTTCATTTTATTGATTTAGAGACTCAGCTGCTAAGATAGCAAGGTAAGCTGAAACGGCCCCTTGAAAGTTTTTAATATCTAAATCCGTTCGGTCAATAAACTTATCAATGCGATACTGCAAGCTGTTCCGGTGCATGTATAGCTTCTTTGCAGCAAGCGATACATTCAGGTTGCACTCTAAATAACATTTAACAGTGTTAAGCAAAGTTTCATCATCTTTTATTAACGATAAAATGGTATTCATTTGTTCCTTGGCAGCGGGAGACATCTCTTTAATCAACCAATAGGGGAGCGTCGTTGAAAGCTTGATCACCTTTTCTTTTTCAAACACTTTTTGAACTTGTTCAAACCAGCTTTTCTCCATGTGAAAAGCACGAGAGGGTGAGAAAGGAAAAGAGTGCAGCTGTCCTTCAAAAAACTGCATATCACTTTCAAAGTCATGTGATAAAATCGTTACGCTGTCCTGTAAATCTCTTGTTAATTCTGATGAGTCCGCTACTTTTTCAATAATTACTCCGCTTTGTAAGTTGTCCCATAAGATGGTAATAGGCGTTGCATACATGGATGAAAGGGCATCTTCAAACTCTGTGCGCTGTTCAAACAAACGTTTAATTGAAAAGTAAGTAAAGCGAATAAGCTTGAATTTATCCAGCTCATCTATCACCGCAGGCTTGTCTTCGAATAGTAGCTGATACCAATATGATTGTTCTGCTGACAGCGTGGTGGTCATTGCTTCGTAAGGAATAAGAAACGCTGAGAGTAGAGCAAGTTCCTTCTCAGAAAGTGCGTCTTGTTCAATTCCAATAAAATGATATTCATCGCTTCGAAACCATTTATATTGGTGAAAGTGGTAGGGAACATCTGAATATAGTAGTTTATTGCCAAAGATGCTTTTTAGTTGCTCCATCATGAAACTCCTTTCTGCTCTGTACTTTTAACTAGTCTTGATAGACATGAAATAACATTAGTTCATGAATAAGGGAAGTAACTTCCTCTTGATTGATAGCGGGAGAGAGTTGATGTTTAAACTGAATTTCTCCTGTTTTTAGATAGTTCGCTTCGTAGTAAGTACCGCTTATATAAAAGGAGATAAACCATCCTGGCATTTCTTTTTGCTGATACAAAGGCTTGATTCGAAAGTGTGTAATCATAAAAAATCCCCTTTCTCATTTTCACTGCTTTTTAATAAGCTTATCATGAGAAGAGGAAATGGAAAGCAACTATTTTAAAAATTCGTTAATTTATAGAATAACCGTATCAGGTACTTAATTCCAATGGATCGAATGTGAGGTTCATCAAAAATCATCGGCTTTGCGTTGATTTCAAAGATATAATAATCATCGGTTTTTGTTCTTCCGATATCAAGCGAAAATTCTCCAACAAATTGAAAATGCTGATGAAGCTGCTGACCGCATGCATCTATTAGAGATGTTAAAAAAGAAGTGTCTATATCAAAAGGTAGCTCCTCAATAGATCTAAGAATTCCTCCATTTAATGTGTGAGTTGTTACACTCTGACGCTCGCTTTGTCTAACTCCGATTCCACTGATGATATATCGCTTCTTAAAGCGATTAACTAGTATGCGAAGGTCATAGCGCATGTCTTGAAGGGTATCGGTTTCAATCGTTTCTTGGACAATGTAAGAACGAGTAGGGAGAGGCACATGTTCAAGGGAAGAATAAATCTTTTTTTGACGAGAGCTTTCATAGTGAATGCTTCCATCTTGAAGAGTTGTTAAGGTGAAAATTCCTCTCCCTTTGCTACCATGAATTGGTTTTAAGTAAACTTTTTGATGTTTTTTAAGCATAATACGTACATCTTCAATCGATAAAAGTAGCCGAGTATCAGGGAGGTGCTTTTGTGTAACGGTGTTTTTTGATAATAGCTCATACGTTTCCCATTTTGAAAAAAAGCTGGTGTTAAAAAAAGGAATATGAAGATGCTCGCTTTGAGACATTAATTCTTTAAGTTTTTCACGTTCGGTATAGCGATTGGGAAAGCGATTGTAGATAAAATCAGGAAGAGGAAGCGTGGCTTGTCGCCATTCACCGCTTATCTCCTCAAAATAAACACCATATACGTAGCGCTCATAGAACTGTTCAGGAGAAAATAAAACAAGGATTCCTCCGGTTGTCTGCAGCGCTCGATGGATTTCCTTGAAGTAGAGGTGTTGCTTCTGGTTCAAGCTGTTTAAAACAGCGCTGCTCGTAACAATCCCAATTATGGGACCTGCTTTATTTCCTCTAGTTCGCAAGCGAACGGAAGCCTCAGTAGGTTCAAGCTTAACAGGAAGCTCGATGTTTTGTGAACCCCATACGTAGGAGGAATGTGCTTCTTGATGATACCAAGTGTCGTCTGTTTTACTGTAAGAAACAGTAATCATGGATATGAAGCCTCAAGGGATAAAATGGCTTGCTTTGACAAGAAAATGGCATATTCTAACGACAGCTTTCTTGTATATTGATCTTCTTTTCGTAGAGATGGGTGTAAGAAGATAGAACGACCTGGTTTTGAGTTAGCTTCAAACATCCACACGTTTCCTCTCGTATCAACGCCGAAGTCGAATCCGATTTCACCAATAAGGCCTTCTACCTGATGATCTAATGCTAAGCTGATGAGAAGAGCCGTACTTTCTAATAGCTTTTCTGTTTTCTTTCGTGTTTCTGGATTCGTAAAAACCCGCTGTAAGGATTCAATTTCCCCTCCGTTTGTCATGTGCGTCGTGACCGTTTCGCCACCGCTAATTTTTGCTGCAATGGCAGATAGTTCCCATTCATTGTGTAAATTTTTATTCGTATGGACGCGAAAATCAACAATTCGGTTATCCTTTTTAAATAGTGGGATTGCTTGCTGTGCAATGTAGTGGTCGCGCTCGTTTGTTTTAAATATTTCATCGACTAAGACAGCTAACGAAGCATGTGTTTTTTTTATGAGTTTCTCTTCTTTAAAACAAATTTGATAAACGTGCTGAGTAGAACAATAAGAAAGTGTATAAATACCACGTCCGAGACTACCGTTTTTTGGCTTTAAATAGACTGATTCGTACTGTTCTAACATCTCAGACAGCTGCTCGAGGCTAGGTGCATCAATTGTATAAGGTAAGAAATCTCTTACCGTCGCATCTTTCTGTAGCAGGGTGTGGACCGTCCATTTGTTAAAGAAGTTAGGATTAAAGAGTGGAATTTGATATTCATCGGCTAATTTTTCTTTAATCGTTTGAAAGGCATCAAGGCTTTCTGTTTTTCGATTCGGTAATCGATTGTAAATTACGTTTGGAAGAGGAACTTCACGTTGTTCCCAGCCGTTTGATGTATAAAAATAACCTAAGATTGTGCCAGAATCCCATTGAATATGATGAATGCCAAATAAAAATGGAATTCCTCCCGTAATGGAAGCAGTTGACAAAAGCTTTGCAAACAATAAAGATCGTTTGCCGATTGGGCGTAATAACGAACCGGTAAATCCTGCTGATAGTATGCCGATTAAAGGACCGATATAGACGCTATGTTCATCGGTATAGATGTGAACATCATTATGGATAGGAAGGTGTAATAAGTCCAACAGGTTTTGTGAGATTTTGATTTCATTCACCGCTTCAGGGTCTTCGTAAACCTGACAAATAGAAGAAAACGTACCGAAATAAATAGTGTTTAGTTGATGATGATAAAGAGAGGATGGTACATAGAGTACATCCTCTTGTTCTGGTAACACTTTTAATTGAAAAAGTAAGTTCGTCATTGTTCTACTCCTTATGTTGAGATGAAGGTAAAGTAGCCAAATATGAGCAGTAGGCCATCACATTTTCATACATCTTTTCAGTAGATTCTGGAGTTGTTTCAATGATTGTTTTTCTTCCAGGCTTTGAATTTAAATCAAGAAGCCAAATGCTATAGTCTCTAGAGATACAAATATCTAAGCCAAGTTCAAAAAGAGAAGGGAGCTGAGCTTCTAGCACAAGCGGTATTCGTTCACATAAGCTGCTAATTTCACCTGTGATAAATGTAGCTTTATGAGGTGGAAGTCGCTTCATTAACTCTTCAAATGGTGAAATAGAAGCCCCGTGGCTAATATTTGTAATAAATGAGTCTTCTTTTCCTTTTCGAACGCCTCTTCCAATCTCATTCCAATCTCCGCTTGCATCTTTTTGCAATAAAACGCGAACATCAAGAGGAGAGTACTGAAGTGATAATAGTGGAATGAAAGGCTGAGCGAGATAAGTTGCATTTTGCATGATGTTAAATAGCCAAGCATGAAAATCCGCTAGCTGTGTGAACTGCTTTGTTTGAAGACCTTTTTTGGAATGAAAAGATGCTTCAATGATTCGAAAGCGTTGAACAAGCTTAACAATTCCTTTTCCTTGTGCACCTGCAATCGGTTTTAGAATAAGAGCGTCATGTAAGCGTAACAGCTGCGTTATCTGCTCTTCAGCCGTGATTTTAGTTGTCGAAGGAAGATAAGGAGACAGGTCATCATCTTTTATGAGCTCTGTGTAAACATCCCATTTATTTGGTAGACCATATCCAAGGAACGTAATCGTTGGATTCTGTTTCAGCCAGTTGACAATGGGTATAGCTTTTTTAGAGAGGGAATCACCGCGATAAAAGCATCGATCATAAATAAACATAGGAAGAGAGAATGTATCGTACTGCCACTCATTTATTTCTGAATTATATTTATATCCTGTTATTTTCTGCGATACCGGCTGAAGTTGAAAGGGAGTAAATCGATAAAATTCAATATTGTACGCAGCTGCGTATTTTGCAAGATTGGTTGCATATTCTACTTCCTGTTCGGGATGAATGGTAATAAAACCTAATGAAATCATAAGAAAGACCTCCTCATCTTAATGAAAACGTGTAATGGTAAGGCAATAATTCATAAGGGCTTTAGTGGATGGACGAATCGTTTGAGAAGCTTCGTCACTTTGTTTAGAAGGTTTTGTATTCACTTCAATAATCCAAGGCTGCCCGTTGGCATCAATAGCTAAGTCAATGCCAAACTCCGCATAAATTTCGTCTTGATATGGTAAATTAATACAAATTTCAAGCGCAATCTCTTTTAATAAAGCGATGATATGTTTAGCAGTATGCTCATCGTATAACGAAGTGAGTATATGTTTGGGTGAATAGATTTCTCCTCCACGTGCAACATTTGAAACAAAACAACCTCTTTGAGAAACTCGCGTTATAACCGATGTTACTTTCCATTTGGAGTGGGAGTGTTTGTGACAAAGGATACGAAAGTCAAAGGGGCACCCCTTATATGTTTGAAGGTCGATTCCTTCTTGGATAATAAACCCTTGTTTTTTTAACGTGTGAAATAAAGTTTCAAATACGTCGTGTGCAGAATCGTATTCTTTTTTATACTCGTGTCCAATCGTAGTATAATCAAGGTGATATTGTTCATTGACGTGCGCGATTTTAAAAATATGTTTACCTTGGCTACCGTGTATGGGTTTTAGAAAAATGGTTTGGTAAGATGATAGTGCATCCAATAGATCTTGCTTACACCGGAGCTGATACGTATCGGGTAAATAGGTGTTTAAGTGCACTGTTTGAGACAAGCGTTCGAACACCTTCCACTTGTTTAAGTAGTGAGCGTTAAAAAAGGGAATTTCATTTTCAATCGCTTTTGTAGTAAGCTCTTGAAATTTAGCCGTATGCTCCGTTTTTCGATTATGGATTCGGTTATGAATGACATTTGGGAGAGGTACATTTTGTAGTACCCAAGAATTATATTGAAGCGTATAGCCTTTTTTCGTTCCGTTAAGTAAATCATCTAGTGTACTGACATAAAAGAAGCAGTTTTCCAAATCGCTAAGAGATGCAAACTCTTTACAGAAGGTTGTTATACTTCCAAAGAGATCTAGCGATGACTTAATTTCCGTGACGACACAAATAACGGGACCAATTAATAGTTCATCCTTAGATGGAGAAGAAAATCGTAGAACGGTTTCGTCTTCAAATAGCCCCCATTCTTGTAAAAGGGTTTTGCAACACATAATAGAGTAATCAGAGCTTGTAAATGGTATAATGCTTACTTCTTGGTGCATACGACCGAATGTGATGGTAATATGAGTATCGCAGCTAAGTTGTTGGCAAAGTCCCTGACTCATATAGATCTGATTCTTACCCAGTTTTGACTGAGATGCTTTAATCATTACGCATGGAGGGTTCATAAATACGTCCTCATTTTTTAATTTTATAGGCGAATGCTGATATATGGTATGATTTGCAAAGAGAATATGTGAGAGAATTTGTTACAGAAAGGTCGAAGAAAATAATGGAACAGTTTATTACAATCATTATTATGGCCGTCATTGGGGCGGTCATCGGTGGTGTTACGAACCACTTGGCTATTAAAATGTTGTTTCACCCATACGAAGCCAAATATTTATTTAGGAAAAGAATTCCATTTACTCCTGGGCTTATTCCAAAAAGGCGAGATGAACTTGCTGTTCAGCTTGGGAAAACGGTGGTTGATCATTTATTAACACCAGAAAGTTTAAAGAGAAAGTTAAAAGATCCAGCCTTTCATCAAATCTTATTACGAATGGCAAATGACGGGCTTGAAAAGGTATTTACAACGAAGCAAACGTTAGCCGAGGTGCTTGACGCTATTGGTATTAAAGAAGCTCAAGATAAAACAAAGAACGCTGTTCGTAAGCTTGTAGAAAAGAAGTATATTGAGTTTATGACGAGCAAATCAGGTGAGTCACTTTCTTCTTTATTAAGTGAGGGAACAAAGCAAAAGGTAGATCAAGTCATTCCTGTTATCGCAAAGCAAATTTGTGAAAAAGCGGTGGAGTATTTTGAAAGCGAAGAGGGAAAACGTCGCTTAGAACGCATGATTGATGACTTTTTAATGAAAAAAGGGATGCTTGGAAACATGATTCAAATGTTTCTTGGAAATACAAAAGTCATCGATAAGGTCCAGCCAGAAATTATTAAGTTTTTCAAGCATGAAGGAACGAGTGAGCTTTTTGAAAGTTTGATTGAAAAAGAGTGGAAGAAGCTGCAAGAGAAGACGGTGGATGAAGCGGAAGAGTTTATCGGCAGAGAAACAATGTTAGAAGGCATTCAGAGTATTGTTGATCGAACTATATCGGTAGATACCTTATTTGCGAAGCCTGTTTCTGAGCTTGTGGCACCTGCTCATTCGTATGTGCAGAAGGTTGTTCCGGTAGTCGTTGAAAAAGCAGGGGATTTTTTAGTAGAGCGCATTGATTCGTTAATGAGCCAGCTTAAATTAGAAGATATTGTTCGTGAACAGGTAGAGTCGTTTTCAGTGGAGCGCATTGAGGAATTGATTTTAGGGATTTCAAAACGTGAGTTTAAGATGATTACGTATCTAGGAGCGTTACTTGGAGGGATAATTGGAGTGGTTCAAGGAGTTATTGCTTTGTTTATTGCTTAAGTATTTACTTCAAGAGAGAAAAAACGATCTTACTAATTGAGCTTTTACTTTATTTGATTGATTTTGAGAAATAAAGGTCTTAAGCTGAATTTCTCGCCATAATTTGTTATAGTAGTTGGGAAGATGATTATAGTAAAAAAATTTAGGAGGACGTTTATATGTCTGTAAACTTGTACGATGTAGCAAATGAATTAGAAAGAGCCATTCGTCAAAGCGATGATTATACAAATCTAAAGAGCTTGTATGCGGCTGTAAACAATGACGAAGGTTCAAAACAATTATTTGAGCGCTTTCGTACATTACAAATGGAGTTACAGCAAAAACAAATGACGGGTCAAGAGATTACGGAAGAAGAAGTTCAACGAGCACAGCAAACAGTAGCGATTGTTCAACAAGATGAAAATATCGCGAAGTTAATGGAAGCTGAGCAACGTATGAGCATGGTAATCGGTGAGCTAAACAAAGTTATCATGAAGCCATTAGAAGAGTTATACGCTGAATAATAGCTTGGAAAATCAAAGCGATTAGAACTAATTTTAGTTCTAGTCGCTTTTTTGTATAGAAGGAACACATGCAAAAAGGTTGATCTTCACTCCGGATTGCTTGCTTTCCACGGGGCGAGCGTTGAGCCTCCTCGTCACTACGCTCCTGCGGGGTCTCAAGCAGCCTCGCTAGTCCCGTAGGAGTCAAGCATCCTTCGTTTCAATCACCAGCTTCTGTTATAGGAAAAGAAGCACTCATCTTTGTACCTTTTTGCTAGAAGATAGGGGCTTGATCATGTACATGCAAAAATTTCAAAAAAATAACAGGAACTTATTTACAAATAAATACATAAGTTAATTGGTTAGTTACATTAGTAACTAACCAATTAACTTAGAAGGTGGTCGTATGGATTTTAAATTAAGAGAGGATCTGCCAATTTTCCAGCAGATTGCAGAGCAGGTTGAAACAAGTATTTTGGACGGATCCATTCAGGAAGGTGATCGCGTTCCTTCTACGAATGAGTTTGCCAAGTACTATCAAATTAATCCAGCCACTGCTGCTAAAGGGGTTAACCAGCTTGTTGACCAAGAGATTTTGTTTAAAAAAAGGGGCGTAGGGATGTTTGTAGCAGATGGAGCTAAGAGTATTATTTTAGAAAAGCGAAAAAAAGCATTTTTTAATCAATATATTGTCCCGCCAAAGCAGGAAGCTGAAAAGTTAGGAATTCAACTTGAAGAACTACAGTCTTTATTAAAGAGGGAGGAATAAGGGTGAATATTACGGTTGAACACGTTACAAAAACGTTTGGGGAGAAAAAAGCATTAAATGACTTAAGTTTAAGTCTAGAAGCTAATAAGATCTATGGTCTGCTTGGACGAAATGGAGCAGGAAAAACAACCACGCTTATGCAAATGCTAGCAGGACACATAACGCCAACTGATGGTGAGGTAAAAGTTGAGGGGCTATCACCTTTTGAAAATCGTGAGGTTTTGAAGAATATTTGCTTTATTAGTGAAAATAACAACTTCAAGAAAAAGCTTAAAATTAAAGATGTCTTGAAGGTGTCATCTCTTGTGTATCCAAACTGGTCACAAGAGGTTGCTAATGATTTATTAGCACGCTTTAATCTTAATGGCAAAATGAGTACCAAAGGTTTATCAAAAGGAATGGAGTCTGCTTTAGGTATTACAATTGGCTTGGCTAGTCAAGCACCGCTTACCATTTTCGATGAACCATACATCGGCTTAGATGCGTCGGCACGCTATTTGTTTTACGACTTGATTTTGGAAGCATATCAAGAAAAGCCACGAACGATTATTCTATCTACCCATCTAATTGATGAAGTAAGCAATTTATTTGAAGAAGTAGTCGTTATTCAAAAAGGACAGAAGTTGCTGCATGAAACAGCAGAAAATATGATGAATAAGGCTCTTCATATTAGCGGGAAAGAAGATGTAGTTGACGCTTTTATTAAAAACCAAAACGTCATCCATCAATCTGTTATCGCAGGTAGAAAATCAGCAGTGTTGTTTGGAGGACCATATAACCTTGCTGAAGTACGTGAGCATAGATTAACGATTGAGAGTATTAACGTTCAGCAGTTGATGGTTTATCTCACAGAAGAGAACAGGAGTGGAAAGCTTTATGTTTAAAGATACAAAAGCAATGCTGTATTATTTATTTCTTGACCATCGCTCGTCAATTTTGATCTTTTGGGGCATTTTTATTGGGAGCATCTTGGCTATTTTAACAATTACGACGGCTGCTGATACTTCTGTTATGGTCGTATCACCAAGCTTACCAATCCTTATTTTCTGCGGGATTGCAGGGTTTGTAATGGTGAAAGAGTCGCTACCTTTTTGTATTAAAATGGGCATGACGCGAAAAAGTTTTTTAACAAGCGTTTTTTTATTCAACATACTGTTAGCGGCGGGGATATCCATTATTCAAGCTTTTGTAAATGCACTATTTCGTCTAGTCATTGACATTACATCTACACAGGTCAGGATTTTTAGTACCATTGAAGCTACTACTATGAATTCTACTTGGTATAACCAACTTCTATTTGACTGCATTCTTTGTTTCTTTTTGCTATCAGCGGGGCTTTTGTTAGGAAGCGTCTTTTACCGAACGGGTTTGATTGGAGGAGCAAGTGTCATTGCTTTTCTATTTGGGCTGTTTTTATTTTCAACTACAAGAGACTGGATTGTTGAACTGTTTGTCACAATAAATGACTCGTTTCAGGTCACTCCTAACCTAGGTACAATATCGGTACTGGCCGTTTTAACAGTTATTCCAACATGGCTATTGCTCAGAAAAGCATCAACGATTTCGTATAACGTACGATAAAATCACATTTTAATCCCTTCTAATTATAGTCATATGCTCATATAACTAATTATCAAGTTTTTTTTAATAAATACCAACGTTCTAACGTAGTAATAAGCTGAGAGACATCTGAGAAGGAAGGGATTTAACAATGACATATCGATTACTGGCGTTAAATATTGATGGTACCATTTTAAATAGTCAAGGCCGTATTACAAAAGAAACGAAAGAAGCAATTCAGTTCGTCAAAAATAAAGGCGTCTACGTTACGCTCGTAACAAATCGCCATTTTCCATCTGCGCGAAAGATTGCAAGGTCCTTGAAAATTCATCCAACAATGCTCATTACGCACAGTGGAGGGTTTATCGCTTCTTCCGTTGATAAGCCGGTATTAGACCGAAGATTAAGCGAAGAAAAAACGTTTAACCTTATTCAACTGTTAGAGAACTTTAACTGTCATATTCGAATTTTACATGAACGCTTTTCAATTGGTAATCGTGTCAAGCTTCCAAATAATATCGTGGCTAAAACGATGTTAAAAACAGGAGAACCACTTTTTTATCCTGTTCAGTTTGTAGACTCATTGGGAGATACGCTAAGGGATGAGCCAGTATCGACTCCAAAAATTGAAGTGTATTTTGCAGATAAAAGAGAAAAGGAATATGCAGAACAAACCATTGCATCTGCGGTGAAGGACATTGAATGGTTTTCTTACCCCAACGAAAATCGATGCTACATTACGCCAAAAGGAGCGAATAAGGCATCCGGTATTCGCTATGTAGCAAGTCAACTAGGCATTCCGATGGAAGATGTCGTTTCAATTGGCAATTGCTATGATGATATCGAAATGATTGAGCAAGCCGGTATGGGTGTAGCTATGGGGCATTCGCCAACAAATCTCAAAATGCTGGCCGATTGGGTCACAAGGTCAAACAATGAAAACGGAGTGGCATATATGATTAAAGAGCTGTTTAGAAAACAGCAGCGATTAGGTTACTTGAACCAGCTTGATGGAACGAGACTAAACTAAGGCATAGAGGCTGGGACATAAGTATTTCAGTCAATCATCAATCCGAACTATTGGGAGGTAATGACTCTTTTATAGTTCGGATTTTTTGTTGATTGTGAAACCAATTTTAGAGAACTAGCGCAATGGAACGAACTAGTTATGATAACCTAAACATGTTAGAAAAGGCATAATTCGTTTTTTAATTTAGCAGCAATTGACCGAGTCATTGATGTTCTGTAAACTGATAGAAGCTTATCTATGTTTAAAATTGAAAGGTGATTATCGTGAAAATATATGTTCAAGGGTTAGAAGACGAACGATTTCTTCGACCGCTTCAGCTCATTTCTGACTTATTCTTTGAAGAGAGCGATGTTTCTTTTACTTCAAATCAAGAAGAAGACCTACAAATTACGTTTACACTAACTGTCAATGAGCAGATTTCAGCACATATTGCTTTAAAGGCTCGAGACCATGATAAAGTATATAAAGAAGAACTAACAAAGCCAAACTTAGTAGGTTTATCTGAAAAAGAACAGTTCAAGCAAGTGAAAAATGTTGTCCTCCGCGTCTTTTTATCTGTGCTCCAAGAATATACGAATATCGTACAAAAGTGGGGAGTTCTAACGGGAATTCGTCCAACAAAGCTTCTTCATATGAAGCTTCAAGCTGGAAAAACAAAAGAAGAAGCTCACCAGGAGTTGAAAGAGCAGTATTTAATTACGGACGATAAAATTCAGCTGATGCAGGATATCGTCGATCGCCAACTAGCCGCTGTTCCTGATCTTCATGAGTTATCTGGTGAAGTAAGCATTTATATTGGCATTCCTTTTTGTCCGACAAAGTGCGCATACTGCACGTTTCCTGCTTATGCGATTAACGGGCGTCAAGGTTCGGTTAATTCATTTCTGGGTGGCCTTCACTACGAAATGCGTGAAATTGGAAAATGGTTAAAAGAAAACAATATCAAAATTACAACTGTTTATTACGGTGGAGGGACGCCAACAAGCATTACTGCTGAGGAAATGGACATGCTGTATGAAGAAATGTATGAATCTTTTCCTGATGTGAAAAACATTCGTGAAATTACGGTGGAAGCAGGGCGCCCTGATACCATTACAGCTGATAAGTTAAAAGTGCTGCAAAAATGGAATATCGACCGCATTAGCGTCAATCCACAGTCGTATACGCAAGAGACGTTAAAAGCAATTGGGCGTCATCATACGGTTGAAGAGACGATTGAAAAATTCCATTTATCTCGTGAAATGAACATGAACAATATTAATATGGATTTGATTATTGGGTTACCAAATGAAGGCGTAACGGAGTTCTCACATACGTTAAAAGAATCACAGAAGCTGTTGCCTGAATCGCTGACGGTTCATACGCTTTCCTTTAAGCGTGCATCTGAAATGACGCAAAATAAGCGTAAATATAAAGTGGCTGATCGTTATGAAATCAGCCAAATGATGGATATGGCAACAGAGTGGACAAAAGAAAACGGCTATAAGCCTTACTATCTATATCGCCAAAAAAATATTTTAGGTAATCTTGAAAATGTGGGCTATGCTTTTCCAGGCCAAGAGAGTATCTATAATATCATGATTATGGAAGAGAAACAGACGATTATTGGATTAGGTTGCGGGGCTTCTAGTAAATTTGTTCATCCAAAGACAGGTGTGATTACGCGTTTTGCTAATCCGAAAGATCCGAAGTCATATAATGATGGGTTTAAGCATTATACAGAAGAAAAAATTAAAATTCTAACTGATTTATTCAATGTTTAATAGAAACTGCCGTGTATTTATTCCGAAAATACATGGCAGTTTTTTAATTTGCATAAAGAGAAGGAAATATGTCGAAGACGATTGAATATATAATTTGTTGCAAGCGTTTTCTAAAAATAAGTGAGGTGCTGTTCAATGATGAATGTACAATTAACGATTCCTTCAATGATGGAGCGAGCAGAGACGTTTTTTAAGAAGAAGGAGGTTATTTCAAGGTCCACAAAAGGTATGGAACGTTTTACCTATGAAGAAACGGGAAAGCGAACGCGAAAATTGTCTTCCATGCTAGTAGAGCTGGGAGTAGAACGAGGTGACCGTGTTGGAACGTTTGCTTGGAATCATCATCGCCATTTAGAAGCTTATTTTGCAATTCCAGGAATCGGTGCCGTGTTGCACACGATTAATATTCGCTTAGATCCTCAGCAAATTATTTATGTTATTAATCATGCAAAAGATAAAGTACTTTTAATTGATGAGTGCTTTTTACCGCTCTTTGAAAAAATCCACCAAGAATTACCTCACGTAGAAGCTTATATTATTATGTCTGACGAACCCTCGCTCCCTGAAAGTAGTGTAAAGCCAATTTATCATTACGAAGAGCTGCTAAAGCGTGGAGATGAAACGTTTGCTTTTCTTTCAGATATTCAAGAAGAAGAGCCAGCAGGAATCTGCTACACTTCCGCTACCACAGGTAAGCCAAAAGGCGTTGTTTACTCACATCGAGGCATTTATTTGCATTGCATGGCACTCGGATTAAGAGATGGTGCAGAGCTGTCTGAAGCTGATATTGCTATGCCGGTAGTTCCAATGTTCCACGTTAATGCATGGGGCTTACCGTTTGCTGCTGTTTGGCTTGGCACAACCCTTGTAATGCCGGGAGCTTTTTTCACTCCGACTATCTTAGCGGAGATGATTCAAAATGAAAAAGTGACGATTGCAGCTGGAGTACCAACAATATGGCTAGGTTTGCTGCAAGAGCTTGAAAAAGGTGAGTATGATACCAGTCATGTGCGTGCGTTTTTATGCGGAGGGTCTGCGGCACCGCTGAGCGTTATTCAGCGTTTTGAAGAAAAGTTTAATATTCCATTTATGCATGCGTACGGCATGACGGAAACCAGTCCCCTTGTCACGATATCTAGATTAAAAAGTTATCAAGAAGAGAAGTCTGCTCCCGAGCGATTAGCGTTAAAAGCTAAGCAAGGATTCCTTGTTCCTGGCGTTGAAATGAAAGTAATCGGTCAGAATGGAGAAGTAGATTGGGATGGTAATGAAATGGGGGAGCTCTTGCTCAGGGGACCTTGGATTGCTTCAGAATACTATGAAGATGACCGTACGAGCGAAGCGTTTAAAGATGGTTGGTTATATACAGGAGACGTGGTTACAGTTGATGAAGAAGGTTTTATTAAAATTGTTGATCGTACAAAAGACTTGATTAAAAGCGGTGGAGAATGGATTTCATCGGTCGACATTGAGAATGCATTGATGGGGCATGAAGGTGTCTTTGAAGCATCGGTTATTGCTGTACCTCATGAAAAATGGCAAGAGCGCCCAGTGGCGTGCGTCGTTTTAAAAGAAGGATATACAGCACAAGTAAACAAGGAAGATATTTTAACTTTCCTTTCGCCTCAATTTGCGAAATGGTGGCTTCCAGACGATGTGATTTTTATGGATGAAATTCCGAAAACAACCGTCGGTAAATTTCTAAAACGAGCACTTCGTGAACAAGTACTAGAACGCTATGAATTGAAAGGGTGAAGGAAGATGACTGTAAATTTAAAAGTTGTTGAATTAGAAATGAAAGAACGCGTGGCTATTTTATCTTTAAATCGACCGGAATCATTAAATGCTCTCAATATAGAAGTGCTGCAACAGCTTGTTCAATGCTTAAAAGAAGTAGAAGAGAGCCAAGCAGATATTGTCGTCTTGCAAGGAAAAGGAAACGTATTTTCTGCAGGTGGTGATATCAAAATGATGCTGGATCCAAACAGAGCAGACTCATTTCGTAAGGTAATGGATTTAATCAATGAAGTGACGCTAAGGTTATACACGCTTCCTCAGCTTACCATTAGCGCTATTCACGGAGCAGCGGCTGGCTTAGGGCTTAGCATTGCGCTCGCGAGTGATTATATCATTGCGCAAAAAGATGCTAAGATTGCTATGAATTTTATTGGAATCGGACTTATTCCAGATGGAGGAGGCCACTTCTTATTAGCAAAACGCCTCGGTAATCACCGTGCAAAACAGCTTATTTGGCGGGGGGAAACGCTATCAGCAGAAAAAGCGTATAAAATTGGGATAATTGATGAAATAAAAGAAGGAGATTTGGCGAAGCATGTAGAAGATTATGTTTCATACTGGCTCAAAAAGCCAGCGCTCGCTTTAAAAGAGACGAAACGAATTTTCGTTGAAACGTCAATTGAAGAGCTGAAGACTGTATTACAGTTAGAGAAAAGAAGTCAGTTTAGCATGAGCCAAAGTGATGATCATCAAGAGGGGATTGAAGCATTTTTGGCGAAACGTTTGCCGGTGTTTAATCAGCGTTCAAAAGATATTTCCGAAAATTAAGTGAACTAGTTTAAAAGCAAGTGTTTTTGTCTATCATGTAGATAGAGCATGTTTAAAAAATTAGCATCAGTGGTATCAAAAGATAATAATAGAAATTAATGAGGTGATTGAAAGATGAATAAAACAGATTTAGTAAATGCAGTAGCTTCAAAATCGGAATTAACAAAAGCAGACGCATCAAGAGCAGTAGATGCACTATTAGACACAATTTCTACAACATTAGGTCAAGGTGAAAAAGTTCAGCTTATCGGCTTCGGTACATTTGAAGTTCGTGAGCGCGCAGCTCGTATAGGGCGCAACCCACAAACTGGTGAAGAAATGCAAATTCCAGCTTCTAAAGTACCAGCATTTAAAGCAGGTAAAGAATTAAAAGAAGCTGTAAAGTGAATAAAAAAGAGACTGAGACATAAATAGTTCAGCTTCTACTATACCTGAACGATTGAGAGTTCATAACTTTTAATCGTTCAGGTTTTTTGGTTGATTGTGAAAACAATGTTGGAAACAGGGTGGAATGGAGCGTGAGACACTCGACTCCTGCGGGAAAGAGAGGGAAAACGGAGATCCCGCAGCGCAGCGAGAAAGCTCAGGTTCCTCCCCGAGGAAAGCGAGTGGCCGTAGCGCAATGGAACGAACGAGTTGAGATAAACTAAAGAGATGGGAACAGCTAGTGTTCGTCTTTTAGAAGCCATCATTTTGTTGTGTCCCAAACTCTTTTTATTTTAACGATGAAATAATACAAGCTTCCCGTTAGCTTGTACGCATCGGTGCGTTTTTTCATGGTAATTTAGCTCCGTTAGTTTACTCATTCCAATTTCTTTTGCATCACGTTCACTTGCAGCTTCAAACGTTTCATCCAATAGTTTTTCTCCGTCTTTTCCAAAAACTGTTAGCGTATACATTGTCATGAAGACCTCTCCTTTAGAAAATGGATATCTGTTCACTTTATTAAAATTCGAAGTTTATATTGAAAATTCCTGCTTCGGTTTACAACTACATAAAATTTCCATACAATAAGAAGTAGGTCTAACTGAGTGATTTTTTCAGCACGTCGCCAAGGATAAGTAGATTAGTAAGTGATAAAAACATTTAAACTTCGGTTTGTTTAAAACTTTTTATTCATTTCTATTATCCTGTTTCTTTACTGGTGACTAGGCTGTTGGTTCAAGAGATAGTTAGCGAAGTAATTTATTAAAAGGAGCATTCCTGTTAGAAGGATTTTCGGGGACTTGAACAAAAAAGAGCCCTCTTGGTATGATACGG